>JBKJSW010000453.1:0-3901 GCA_046595765.1 Ahniellaceae bacterium | reverse complement strand
CGAACGTGCCGAAATGCTCGACGTGGTAACTGTGGCGGTCGATGCCCGCCTCGTCGTCGCCGGGCAGGTAGCTGCCGGTGAACAGGCCCTGCTGCTCCGGAAAGAGATAGCGGAACTCGCTGCCGAACTGAAAGCCGCGACCGCTGATGATGCGCGGGTAGAAGGTCGCGTCGTAGTTCGGCGCCAGGTTAAGGTAATACGGCAGTTGCAGGTCGAAGCCGCCATTGCTGCCGCTGCCAATCTGCGGGTAAAGCAGGCCGCTCTTGCGCTCCTCGCGCAGCGGGAAAGTGGCGTACGGCAGGTAGAGCAGCGGCACGCCCTTGAAGCGCAGGCTGAGGTCGCGTCCCTCACCGAGGTTGCGCGCATCGTCGGTGTCGATCCGCGACGCGCGCAGCTCCCAGTCGCGCGACTGCGGTGGGCACGTGGAATAGTCGACGTTGTAGAAGCGTCGTCGATTCTCGTCCAGTACTTCGGCACGCGAAGCCTTGCCGTTCGCCCCGGTGTCGATCATCCGGTAGCGAACGTTGTCGAGCTGTGACGTGCCCGCCTCCAGCTGGCTGCGCGCTCGCGAGCCGCGTATGAACAGTCGCTCGTCGTGATAGCGCACGTTGCCTCGTGCATCGACCGCATCCTTGCCGCGATCGTAGTCGACCGCGTCCGCCTCGATGCGCTGGTCGGCGCGCTCGATCTCAACGTCGCCCTCGAGGCGCAGGTTGTCACGCGACTCGCCGCTGATGCGCGTCGAGTAGAGGTCGGTGGTCGCGGTCTCGCGTTCGATGGATTTGCCTGCGCCGGGGCGATAGTCGTCGAGCGCAGGATCCTTGAGGCAGAGCCGTGACGCGCGTGCCGCCTCGAAGTCGTCGGCTGGCGCCTGCGCCTGCGCAACCGGGGATGTGTAAGCGGTGGCGCCCACGCTCAGCGCGGCTGCGAGGGCGAGGTGCAACGGGCGCTGACGCAAAAGACGATGCACAGGCGTTCCAGCGGCAGGTCAGCGCGCTAGCTTGCCCAAAACGCGTCGCCCCAGCAACGACAACCGCAGGCGGCGGCGAATCAGGCGGAAAACAGGGCGCCGAAATGGGCGCCGGTGCATTCGCGCAAGGCGGTGAGGCTGTAGCCACCCTCCAGGGTGGAGACGATGCGGCCGCTGCAGTGGCGATCAGCCAGGGCAACGAGCTCGCCGGTGAGCCAGGCAAAATCGGCAGCATCCAGGTTGAGGTTCGCGAGCGGGTCGAGACGGTGCGCGTCGAAGCCGGCAGAAACGAGAAGGAGGTCGGGGCGATGCGCGTCGATCGCGGGTAACCCCTGTGCCGACCAGCCACGGGCGAACTCGGGTCCGCCGCTGCCCGGCGGCAACGGCAGGTTGACGAGGTTGCCGATGCCCTTTTCTGTGGCATCGCCGGTGCCGGGGTACAAAGGCGACTGATGGCTCGAAACGTACAGCACGCGCGGGTCGCCGGCGAAGATGTCCTGCGTGCCGTTGCCGTGGTGCACGTCGAAATCGACGATGGCGATGCGTGCGACGTCGTCGCGCGACAGCGCGTATGCCGCGCCCACGGCGATGCTGTTGAACAGGCAGAAGCCCATGGGCAGTTGTTGCGTCGCGTGATGGCCCGGCGGTCGCACCGCGCAGAAGGCGCGCGTGTGCGCCGATCCATCGAACACCGCATCGATCGCCGCGATGACGGCGCCGGCTGCACGCAGCGCGGCTTCGAGCGAACCCGGCGACATCGCGGTGTCGGCGTCGAGCCGCACCGTCTCCGCTGCGGGGGCCGCCGCGAAGATCGCGTCGAGCATCGCGCGATCGTGCACGCGCTCCAGTTGTTCGCGGGTTGCGCGAGGAGACTGGTGCCGCTGCGCGTGCGCAAACTCCGGCGCCTGCAGCGCATCGAGCACGGCGGCGAGACGCGCCGGGGATTCCGGGTGGCCCGCACCGGGTTCGTGCTCGAAGCACGCGGCATGGGTGAATATCAAGGCACTCACGACGGCGACGGTCCGGTCAACCGCGAGGCCTGCGCTCATGGCGCCAGAGCACCTCGCAGGCACCGGCTTCGCGCGCCAGTACGCGCGCAATCACGAACAGGAGATCGGACAGGCGGTTGAGGTAGCGGATCGCCTGCGGACGCACCGCGTCGACGCGTGCGAGCCTCAGGGTTTCGCGCTCCGCGCGTCGGCACACGGTGCGCGCGAGATGGCATGCGGCCGCCGCAGCACTGCCCCCTGGCAGGATGAATTCCTTGAGCGCAGGAAGGGGTTCGTTGAATCCATCGAGGCGACGTTCCAGCCGCACGATGTCGGCGTCCTCGATGGCCGCGGCACCGGGAATGCAGAGTTCGCCGCCCAGGTCGAAGAGCTCATGCTGGACCTCCACGAGACACTCGCGCACCGCATCGGGCAGCGTTGCCGCCAGTACCACGCCGATGGCACTGTTCAGTTCGTCAACCGTGCCGTACGCCTCGACGCGCGGATGTTCCTTGTCGACGCGCGTGCCGTCGCCGAGGCCGGTGGTGCCGTCGTCGCCGGTGCGCGTGTAGATCTTCGAAAGGCGGCTGCCCACTCGCGTGCGTCAGTTCGCGAGCGCGGTGGCCCGCAACCCGGGCACGCGACGCTGCAGGAGTTCATAGCCACCGAACAGCAGCGCCGAGTAGAACAACGTGCCCAGCACGGTCCATTGCAGGAACGGCAGGCCGGCGACGTAGCATGCGCCCAGGCTTGCGGAGCAGGCCGGATGGAAGGCCACATCGGTTGCCGTCAACCACACCGCGAAATTCGTCACCAGGAAGAACAGCAGCGATCCGGCCAGCGAATAGCCGAGCACGCGCCCCGACTGCACGCGGTCGCGCAGACCGAAGCCGAGCACGGCCGAGAGCGCGATGCAGGCGTAAATCGACAGGAAATGGGCGCTCGCGAAATACTCGAAGTAGATACCACCCTGCACGAGGCCGAGGACAAGGTCGGACAGGAACATCGCTGCCAGCGGCGCCAGCACCGCCCAGGATCGGTTGACGAAGTACGCGCCGCCGAACAGGGCGATGGCCTCGATGGGCGAAAAGTTCGGTGGATGCGGAACCAGCCGCGAGATGGCGGCGGCGACGATCAGCGCAAACAGCAGCAGCGCACGCGCACGCGGGGAAATCGCCGGGGCCGGGGGACCCGCGCGGGTGGAAGGAGACGGTAAAGGCTGCATGTGCGGTTCCGGAGCGTGCTGCGAGCCTGACAGTTTAGCCGATGGCTCCGGTGCGCTGCCTTATCATTCGGTCATGGCGGAGATGCATGATTGCGACGTGGCGATTGTGCAGCGGCCTGGTCGGCAGCGCGCTGGCGTGCGCACTGGATGGGGCGGGTCTCAATGTCGCCCTGATCGAGGCTCGGGCGTCGCCGCAAGAGGGCGGTGTGCCGGCGGCGGCGCTCGACCGCCGCAATCTGGCCCTCGCGCGCCGCAGCGTGGACACACTGGAACGGATTGGCGTGTGGCGGCATGCAGCCGCGCAGGCCGTTGCGATCCGCGAAGTGCACGTCTCGCGGCGCGGCGATTTCGGCAAGATAAGGCTGGACGCCGACGACCTGCACCTGGAAGCCTTCGGCTACACCGTGCCGGCACCAGTGCTCGGTGACGCACTGGAAGCGCGCTTGCGCCAGTGCACTGGCCTCGTGCGTGTGCAGCCGGCGCGGCTCGTGAGCTGGACCCCGTCAGGATCGACACTGTTGCTGGAGGTGCACGGTCCGGAAGGCCCCGAATGCCATCGCGCAAGGTTACTTGTTGCCGCCGACGGCACCGAGTCGGCAACGCGCGCGCGCGCCGCCATTGCGGTTGCACGCCACGACTACCTGCAGACCACCATCGTGGGTGGTGTGGCGCTGGATCGCGAACACGAGGGCCGCGCTTTCGAACGTTTTCTCGATG
>JBKJSW010000046.1:0-4211 GCA_046595765.1 Ahniellaceae bacterium | reverse complement strand
GGTATTCGTGCGACTGACCGGGTGCCCATTGCGCTGCAGCTATTGCGACACCGCCTACGCGTTTCACGGCGGCGCATGGCGCAGCTTCGACGAGATCGTTGCCCAGGTGCGTGCCTTCGGCGCGCGGCGCGTGTGTGTGACGGGCGGTGAACCGCTGGCGCAGAAGCGCTGCATCGAGCTCCTGCGGCGGTTGTGCGATGAAGGATTCGACGTCTCGCTCGAGACGGGCGGTGCGCACGACATCTCGCCGGTCGATGTGCGCGTCGCGCGCGTGGTCGACCTCAAGACGCCGGGCTCGGGGGAAAGTGCACGGAACCGCTGGCAAAACCTGCCGCTGCTTACGCGCGCGGATCAGGTCAAATTCGTGATCTGCGACCGTTTCGACTACGAGTGGGCGCGCACCGCGATTGCGGAGCATGCGCTCACTGCGCGCTGCGAAGTGCTGTTTTCTCCGAGCTACCGTCAGTTGCCCGCCGCGGAACTCGCGCAGTGGATCCTCGACGACCGCCTCGACGTGCGCTTCCAGATGCAGATGCACAAGCAACTCTGGGGCGAGGCGGAAGGCCGGTGAATGCCGACGACGGAGTCACCCCGGCGGCGGTGCTTGCCACGACGACTGATGGCGTCGCGCTGCCGCACGCGGTCGTGCTGTTGTCGGGCGGCATGGATTCCGCGGTCACGCTGGCCATTGCGCGCGAGCGCGGCTACGTCTGTCACGCGCTGAGCCTTGCCTACGGGCAACGGCACTGCGTTGAGCTCGAGGCGGCCGCGCGGATTGCGCAAGTGCTCGGTGCGGCCGAACACAAGGTGCTGGCACTCGACCTGCGCGCCTTCGGCGGGTCTGCGCTGACCGCCGACATCGCCGTGCCGGACCACGCGCTGGCCGACTCGTCCGATGTCGCACACGGGAACCCGTCGGCCGGCGAAGCCGAAGCGGCCGATGAGCACATTCCAGTGACTTACGTGCCGGCACGCAACACCATCATGCTGTCGCTCGCGCTCGGATGGTCGGAGGTGCTGGGCGCGCGCGCGATCTTCCTCGGCGTCAATTCAGTCGACTACTCCGGTTACCCCGACTGCCGCCCGCAGTTCATCGCCGCGTTCGAGCAGCTCGCGCAGCTCGCGACACGCGCTGGCGTCGAGGGCCGTGGCATCGCCATCGAGGCACCACTGTTGTCGATGTCCAAGGCGGAGATCGTGCTCGAAGGGTTGCGGCTCGGCGTCGATTTCGCGGACACCATCACCTGCTACAGCGCGGATGCATTGGGACGTGCGTGCGGGCGCTGCGACGCATGCGCGTTGCGCCGCGAGGGTTTCGTGGACGCCGGCATGGAAGACACGACCCGATACGCGCACTAGCGCTCTTTCGCCGGCAGCGAACATCGCGGTTGTCCCGCACCGCCGACGTACCTAAACTTGCCGGCCGCGCGCGCAATGCGGTTAGGCTCGGCGCGCCAGCCCGCAACACGAATGGGTCGTTAGCTCAGTGGTAGAGCTGCGGACTTTTAATCCGTAGGTCGCTGGTTCGAATCCAGCACGACCCACCATTCGACTCCGCGACAAAAATTCCGGCGGCCTCAATCCGTAGGTGGCTGGTTCGCCGCTTCGCGGTCCGGCCACTGCCTTGCATGGCAGTGGCGTTCGCCGGCGCGCGCGCCAGTGGCGCGCAAGCGGCGCCAGCTCACCCAGCACGACCCACCATTCGAGCATCCCGCAGCATTCGAAGGGGCTGGTTGGAGCGTGGCGAGACGAGCAAGCGTTGGCCAAAATTGAGCTCGATTCCCAGGAACTGTGCCAAGCCGAGTCGGTCAACCCAAGCGCTGAACCCTCAAATCGCGACCATCGCTGTCAGGTGTGAGTGATTCACACGTCAAATGACGCGTTACAGAGGCATGCGAGAGAAATAGGGCGTTTTCGTCCTTTGGATTACGCCGTCGACAACACCTCACCTCAGCAATAGGGAAGGAAATGCGGAAATTGATTGTGGTTTGCGCCGGCGCGCTACTTTTAGCAGCCGGAATATGGGCTATTCATTCGGTCGCCATCGACGGCGACTTGCCGCGCTCCACGAGCGAAGCGGGTACATCATCCCCGGTTGTAGAGGACGCTGGCCTCGCACCTACGGACTCGGGTGGCGGACAATCGGCGGTGTCCGCGGTCGGTACTCAACCGTCGATACCGATGAGTGCCCATGACATCGAGTCGCAGCGCAAGGGCCGGGAAGCTATCGGCAAGAGTTTCACGGGAAAGCCGGGTCAGACATACACCGTGCAGAACGTCGCCGTCGAGTTCGAGAGTCTTGCGCAGAAGGCCCGGGCCGGTGATCTCCTGGCCGCGCGAACGTTGTTTGAGGGGCTTGCAAACTGCGAGACCGCCCCGCTCAATTTCAAACGAATGCAGCAGATGCAGGCCATCACTGCGGAAGGTGATGCGCGAGCAGCTGCCGAAGGACGGAGCAGCGATAGCGATCCAGTCGCATCGCAGACTGCGATCGAGGAGCGATTCCGGCGTTGTGGGGGGCTCGGTGAAGATCACTTCCTAGCGAGGGCGGAGTTCGGCAGGCAGCTGGCTGATTCCGGCGATGAATTCGCGCGACTCCAGTACCCGGAATGGGCGATGCCGAAGGTGGAGGATCCAGACTACGTAGCCCACGTTGCTGATGTTCGCACCCAGACCAGTCGATACCTCGATGAAGAACTAGCCCGCGGCAACGCGAGGGCGCTTCGTTCGTATGCGGTGATGCATTCCTCTCCAGGGCTCGGCGCGGAGGATCCATATCGGCGATACCTCTACTCCTATGCGTATGCGCAAACGCCCGGGCTGTCTCCTGGCGACGTCACTTATTTCGCTTTGGCGGCCGCAGAGTCGCAACTCAACCCCGAGCAGGTAGCTCGAGCGCAGCGCGAAGGAGTCGCGCTCTTCAATAAATGTTGTCGGCGTCCATAGGATGTGGCGAAGCAACCGAGGGAGGACTTGATCAGAAACGAGGTGCTGCACCGTGGGTGCGTTGCCGCCGCGTAAAGTGACAGCGCTCGTCGCGCAAGCCCGTGTCTACGGCTTCGATTGACTCGCGTGGAAGAAAGCACACGTGCTGAAGAAAAACCATCAGGGGCACACCAAAAAATCTGCCTGCGAGACGGCAATCGGCCCAGCTATCGAAAGCACCTCGCTCCCGCCCTGCGCCGCGCTTTTTTTTGCGAGGCTTGCCAGCGCGGCTACCGCCTGCCGTTGAACACCCAGGCTGAATAAAAGGCGGGCCGCAGCCCGCTGTCAAAAGACCTACGCAGAGGCTGCAGCCTATTCGGCCTCTTCCGCTTCCTCTTCGTCTGCGCTGGCTGCGTCGGCGACGTTGCCGCCAGCGTAGACCGTGAATTCGGCGCGGCTCATGCGCTGGTCGCTGTCGGTGTCGAAGGACGCGAACAGATCGGTACCCAGGTCATGGCCGGCGGGAAAGTCTCCCTGCAGAAGGGATCCGTCGCCGTCCTTGTCCATGGCGGCGAATCTCGGGTCGATGGGCACTGACTTGAGGCTTGCCGACGCCAGAGTCACCGGCGCGGCGGTCGCCTTGTCGTTGATGGGCTGGGCCGAGTCGGCGGCGCCGGCGCTCGCGGCAATGCAGAGCAATGTCGAAGCGGCAAGAGAGGTCAATGAGTTCATGCAGCTTTTCCTTCCTGGTTGGTCGGGTCGAAATCGCTGCGCGAGGCAGTCGGCTTGTCGACGATTCGGAGGAACGCTAGCGGATCGAAGCTGACTCGCTCGCAAATCACGAAAACCAAACGGCTTCCTGTCCAATCGTGACGCCGGATGCCTGCACTCGCCGCCCGCGTACCACTCGGATGACGCACGGAAAGCCGCGGATGCTGCGCCCGCCCATATCGGCAGCGGCCAGTCATGCCGCACTGCCGCAAGCCTTCCTGTCACGCGCACGTCATGCTGCGCGCGTTCAATGCCGCGTTTGCACGCCGTCGACCCGCGCGACGCCTCCGATCCAGTTGCCCTGTGGAGACTCCTTGATGATGTCTATTCGTGCCCTCGCCGCGCGCGTGCGTTTGTGTGCGTGCGCCAGTCTGGTGTTGTTCGCTCCGCTCGCGCTTGCCGACGTCTTCATCAACGAACTCCACTACGACAACGATGGCACCGACGCCAACGAGAAAGTCGAGATCGCGGGCACCGCCGGAACCAGCCTCGCCGGATGGAAGGTGCTGCTCTAC
>JBKJSW010000464.1:0-2504 GCA_046595765.1 Ahniellaceae bacterium | reverse complement strand
CGATAGCTGCCGTCGGCGCGCGGCGTCGCGAGTGTCCGAATGTCGGCCAGGGAGGGAGCCGCCTGCGGCTGTGCCAGGCACATCGTGCGGTAGTAGCGGCCTTCGATGATCGGTTGCATGTACAACCGTTTCTGTTCCTCGCTGCCGTAGACCTCGAGCAGGTTCGCGGCCGCGCGCGCGAGCGCAGGGTAGGCGACGGTGCCCGGATTCGCAGCCGAGAACATCGAATCGCACACGGTGGCGATCACGAATGGCAACTGCATGCCGCCGGCTTCGTAGTCGGCCAGCGCCGCGGTGAAACCGGCCGCGTTGAACGCTTCGAGCGCCTCGCCGATCTCGGGGATGAGCACGACCCTGCCATCCACCATCTGCGGTTCGTTGAGGTCGGACTTGCGGTTGTGGCTCAGGAACTTCGCAACCGCGATCTGGTGCGCCAGCTCGATGGCCGCGTCGAACGTCTCGCGCCCATGGTCGGCGAAGCGCGGGTAGCGCGTCAGCCGTTCGACGTCGAACAACTCGTACAGCAGAAAATCGAGGTGGCGGCGATCGATCAGGGGGCTGGCGTGCGCCTGGCTCATGGGTAAACCTCGGGGCTGACGAAGCAGAGCGTCGGCTGTTGGCACGTTCGGCCCAACGCAGACGTGGCGCGAGGCCCGGATGGTAGTGCGGATGGCGCGGTCGCCCGGCACGGAGCATCCCGGCACGGCGACGCTGGTCGATTGCGGCGCCGGGCCCGGCCATCCTGCATGCACGCACGCATTGCGCCGGGCCACACGCAGATGCGGAAGCCCGTCCTGGAGGCGCGCGCGCGATTTACGCTGCAGTGCGTCACGACCTTGAGGGCATTTGCCCGTATACAGCGCGCTGCCTTTAGGGGAAAGGGCCGGAAGTCGTACGTTGAATTTCAACCTTCAGGGGAATCGAATGGGGAATCGCATGGGATTGAACAAGCGGATGGTGTGCAGAGCTGCGCTGTTGGCTGCACTGGCCACGGCAGGAGTGGTGTCGGCGCAATCGATCGGACGCGAGACCCCGCCGCCGGATGAGTCCAGGCAAGCCGCGGCTCTGCCCGAAGTCGGCATCGTCAAGTTTTCCGTGACCAATGCCCGGGGCTTAGATCCGACGCTGGACTACACCGCGTTGCAATCCATTGGTCCGTGGGATGACCGCAACTACCAGCTCACCGCTCGCGACCTCAAGTTCCTGTCGTTCAACGAACATGAAGCGCAGGATCCGGTGCCCGTCTTCTATCGCGTCGAGATGCGCAAGGCGAATCGGACGCTCTTGACGACCGGTCCCGCGCAGTATCCACGTAGCGCCCTCAATGGATTCCTCGCCAAGTACGGCGGCTACCAGATCAACGGCGTCATCTACGACCGCATCCGCAAGGACGCTTCGGGCACGGGTTTCGAGATCCTCAATGGCATCGAGGAAGACCCGGATCGCAGCGGCAACCAGCCCAACTTCCTCGGCGGCGAAGCGCGCATCACCACGCCTGCGGGTGGCGCGGAGTCCGCGATCAGCGTGCATCCGACCAACAACAATTTCGTCATCGCCGGCTCCAACGGCCCCGGCGCCGGCCAGAAGATGTGGTACTCGTCGAATGGCGGCGTGACCTGGGGCGGCCCCGTCGCCCTCGCGAACACCTGCTGCGACCCAGCGGTGGGCTGGTCACCCGATGGCACCGTCGGCTACGCGGCCGCGCTTTCAACCGTGGTCGGCGGTGGCACCAACGTGCTGTTCTATCGCTCGACCAACAACGGCCAGAGCTGGACCCTCGCCAAGCAGCTCAACACGGGCAATGCCTCGGACAAGGAATACTTCACCGTCGACCACAAGGCCGGCTCGCCGTTCCTGGGCCGCATCTACATGGCCTGGCACGATTCCAACGTGCAGAAGTTCGCATGGTCGGGCGATGGTGGCCTCAACTGGAGCGCGATCCAGACGCTCGACAGCGCCAGCCGCGGCATCGGTTCCGACCTCACCACCGATGCGTCCGGCAACGTGTATTTCTTCTTCCCGACGACATCCGGTGGCAGCAACGCAAAGCAGGTCCGCATGCTGAAGTCGACCGACGGTGGCGTGAGCTGGGGCGCGGGCGTCACGGTGTCGGCGACGCAGGCCGACTTCGACTTCCCGATCCCGGCGATGGAAACGCGCCGTGCCTTCATCTATACCGCGGCTGACAGTGACCGTTCGGGCGGCACCTTCAACGGCAGCGTCTACGTGTCGTGGACCGACACCAGCACGCTCGAGAACAACACCACCGCGTCGGCCAACCATGCAGTGGTCAAGGTCGCGTACTCACGCAACGGCGGCGCGAGCTGGACGGTAACCACGGCGCATCCCACCGCGGACATCAGCACCGTCGACCGCTTCAACCACTGGCTGTCGGTCGACAGCACCGGCGCCGTGTACGTCATGTACTACGACACGCGCAACTCGAGTGGCCGCACGGGCACCGATATCTATTACGTTCGTTCCACCGACGGCGCGCAGACCTG
>JBKJSW010000428.1:0-22625 GCA_046595765.1 Ahniellaceae bacterium | reverse complement strand
TGCAGCGGGCGCCACCAGCGACTGGTGTTGCGTGCGGTGGCGAGCATCGGCAAGGCATGGTCGAGCGCGACCGCCAGCGCGCGCGGGTAGCGCTTGCGGAGTGCCGCCGCGGCGCGGCCGGGCCCGGTACCCACGTCAAGTACCACGCGTGGCGCAAAACCCGCTGGCTCCGCATCGAGCTGCTCGAGCAGGCGACCCTCGACCTCGCGCTGCAGCGTGGCGAATCGCGTGTAGTGTGGTGCGGCGCGGGAGAAGGCCCGGCGTACGGCTCCCGCGTCGAAACGATTGCTCACGTCGTCACGCTCACAGATCGTTCCGTGCGAGCCATGCCCGCACGCCGTCGGCGACTGCGCCAGGGTGGCTCAGGAACGGCGCGTGTCCGGCGTGGGCGACGCACATTCCGGATGCACCGGGGGCGAGTGCCACACTCGCTTCCAGTGCCCGCCAGGGCACGAGGCGATCGCGTCGCCCACCCAGCCACAGCGAGGGCACCGCGAGCCCGCGGAGTTCCGCCCGCAGGTCCGTGTCGCGCAGTACCTCAAGTCCGTCGCGGAGCACGCGCGGATGCGGTTCCGGCCGCGCGACCCATTGCTGTTGCAGGAAACGCAGTTCCTCGCGCAGGTGGTCGCTGCCGTGCGCCTCGAGTGCGAGGAAGCGGCGCAAGGTGCCGCGGTGATCGGTCGCCAGGCCCGCTGCGAAGCCCGCGCGCACGCTGTCGTCTACGGCGTCCGGCCAGTCGTCCGCGCGCGTGAACCGCGGCGAGCACGCGAGCGCGATCACACCGCTGACCAAGCCGCTGCCGTCGAGCGCCGCGCGCAGTGCCACCAGCCCGCCCAGCGACCAGCCGAGCCAGGGCGCGCGCGGCACACGCGCTGCCATCGCCGTCACGCATGCGCGCAGCGTAAACGCCTCGCCATCGCGCCAACTGCTGTCGCCATGTCCGGGTAAGTCCACCACGTACAGTGTTCGATGTGGGGCCAAGGCGCGCGCCAGAGGCTCGAGGATGCCGCCGTGCATGGCCCAGCCGTGCAGCAGCACGAGCGGCGGGCCCGACCCGAACGTGTCGATGCGGATCACGCGATGCGCGCCGCGAGCAGCCGCCACGCAGCGCAGTGCTCCAGCAGCGCGTCGATATCGTCGTCGTCGTGCAGCGCACTGAGCGTGATGCGCAGCCGCGACTGGCCCTTCGGGACGGTGGGCGGACGCACGGCTCCGACGAAGTAGCCACGCCCTTCCAGGAATGCCTGCGCATCGAGCACGGCAGCGGCGCTACCTACCAGCAGCGGCTGGATCGCGGTGTCCGACGGCAGCACCGGCAAGCCGAGCTGCACTGCTCCCGCACGCCAGCGCGCGATCGTGCGATCGAGCCGCGCGCGCAATGCCGCGCCCTCGTCGCCGCGCACCAGTTCAAGTGCGGCCAGCGTCGCGTGCGCGAGCGCCGGCGGCAACGCGGTCGAATACACATACGGCCGCGCGAATTGCAGCAACGCCTCGATCAGGGCGTCGCCGCCGCAGACCAGCGCTCCGTGCGTGCCGAAGGCCTTGCCCAGCGTGACGGTCAGCAGCGGCACCTCAGCACTGCCGAGACCGGCCGCCGCGACGGTGCCGCGGCCGTCCGGGCCGGTCGCGCCGCAGCCGTGCGCGTCGTCGATCCAGAGCGTTGCCCCGGTGTCGCGCGCGATGCCCGCGAGCGCCGCCACAGGGGCGACGTCGCCATCCATGCTGAAGACGCCGTCCGAGGCGAGGAGCGCAGCGGCATCCATCGACGCACGCTGCAATTGCCGCGCGGCGGCCCCGGCATCCGCGTGGGGGTAACGCAGCAGCCGCGCGTTGGCGAGCACCGCGGCGTCGATCAGACTGGCGTGGTTGAGGCGATCCTCGACCACACACTCGCCACGTTCGAGCAACGCCATCGGCACCGCGAGGTTGGCCTGGTAGCCGCTGCCGAACAGCAGTGCGCGTGGATATCCGAGCCATTCGGCGAACGCCGCTTCCAGCGCCCGATGCGCCTCGAAGTGCCCGCCCAGCAGGTGCGCCGCGCCGCTACCCACGCCGTAGCGATGCGCGCCGTCGACCAGTGCCTCGCGCACGCGCGCGTGCTGCGCCAGCCCGAGGTAGTCATTGCTGGCGAAGTTGCGCAGCGTGGAGGCGCCGCGCACGCAGGTGGCACCATCGCGCGACGCGTGGGTCAACAACCGCCGCTCAAGTTGAGCCGTCGCACGTGCTGCCACCCGTGCGGCCGCGCGCGTGCTCAGCGCGGGGCGCATGGCGTGCGCCGGCTGCTCAAGCCGCGGCCGCGGTGGTCACGTCGCAGTGCACGGTGCGGCGTTCGGCGACGGCGCTTGCGGCTTCAGTGGCGATGCCGAGGCGCGCGAATAACTGCTGGTCCCGCGCGGCGTCGGGATTGCCCGTCGTCAGCAGCTTGTCGCCGTGGAAGATCGAATTGGCACCGGCGAGGAAGCACAGTGCCTGCAGCTCGTCGCTCATCGTTTCGCGTCCCGCCGACAGGCGCACGTGCGAGGCCGGCATCAGGATTCTCGCCACCGCGATGGTGCGGACGAACTCGAAAGGATCGAGCAACGCGGCACCGGCGAGCGGCGTGCCGGCTACCGCGACCAGCTGGTTGATGGGCACCGATTCCGGGTGCGAAGGCAGGTTGGCAAGCTCACTCAGCAGGCCGGCGCGGTCGGCGCGCGTCTCGCCCATGCCGACGATGCCTCCACAGCAGGTCTTGAGGCCGGCGCCCCGCACGGCCGCGAGCGTGTCGAGGCGATCGTCGTAGCTGCGCGTGGAGATGACCTCCGGATAGAACTCGCGCGAGCTGTCGAGGTTGTGGTTGTAGTAATCGAGCCCCGCATTGCGCAGCGCAGCGGCCTGATCGGGTCGCAGCATTCCGAGCGTCGCGCACGTCTCGAGGCCGAGCGCGCGCACTGCGCTGACCATCTCCGTCACCCGCGCGAGGTCACGGTCGCGCGGGTTACGCCAGGCCGCACCCATGCAGAAGCGCGTCGCGCCCGCGTCCTTCGCGGCCTGCGCATGTTCGATCACGGTCGCGAGCGGCAGCAGACGTTCGGGTTTGAGACCGGTGTCGAAACGAGCGCTCTGCGGGCAATACGCGCAGTCCTCGGGGCAGGCGCCGGTCTTGATCGACAGCAGCGTGCTGACTTGCACGGTATTCGCCGGGAAGTATGCGCGGTGCGTACTTTGCGCCTGGTGCATGAGGTCCGCGAAGGGCTGCGCGAACAGTGCCTCGACCTCGACGCGGCGCCAATCGTGGCGAACGGGAAACTCTGTCATGGCGGCACGCGTGCAGCGACGGAGACGCGAGTCTGGAAAGCCGCCGGCACGCTGTCAACCGTCGAGACCGATCCTGGGTTGACGGTCCTGACCTGGAGCTTGCGCTCGATTGCCGGACGGGGCGGCCGATGCGTTACAACGGCAACATGCCGGCGCCTGCCACCACTCGTTTGCTGCGGCGACTCGTGTCGTCGTTCCGGTTGTTGCCCGCCCGCTGCGTGTTGTGCGGAGCGGTTGGCCTGCCGGATCTCGATCTTTGCGCGGGCTGCGAGGCGGACCTGCCGCGCAACGATCACGCCTGCGCCAGCTGCGCGCTGCCCCTGGCCCACGCAGCGCCCGCGTGCGGTGCCTGCCTGCGCAAGCCGCCGCCGTATGTCGCGGCGTTCGCCCCACTCCGATATCGCTACCCGGTCGACCAGCTGGTCCAGCGCCTCAAGTTCGGTGGCGATCTTGCGGTGGGGCGCGTGCTCGCGTCGCTGCTCCGCGACGCGGTGCCGCCGGACTGGCCACGGCCGGACCGGGTGTTGCCGATGCCGCTGGCGCACGGGCGTCTGCGTACGCGCGGCTGCAACCAAGCGCAGGAGCTGGCGCGCGCACTGCCGTGGCGGGTCGATCTGGGCGTGCTGGCGCGAATCCGCGAGACGGTGCCGCAATCGGAACTCGATGCGCGCGCGCGGCGTGCGAACGTGCGTGGCGCTTTCCTCGCCAGCGACGCGGTGCGCGGACTGTCAGTGGTCCTGCTCGACGACGTCATCACCACCGGCGCGACGGTACGCGCCGCGACGAAGGCCCTGCTGCGCGCCGGGGCGCGTGAAATCCGGGTGTTAGCGGTCGCGCGCGCGCCGCGCAAGATGCAGTGACGCTGTCTCTCAGCGGATCGCGAAGTGCGCCGCGATGCCGAGCCAGAGCGCGGCGCCGACCCAGTGGTTCAGTCGGAACGCGCGCAGGCAATCCGCGGGAAGACGCGTGCGCGCCAGCCAGTGGCACGCGGCGGCGACTGCCACCGCCACGCCCCAGCCGATCCAGTAGGCGAGGCCGAGCCCCGCGCGATCGCCGACCAGTGCCATCGCCACCAGGAACGAACCCTGCACGATCGCGATCGCGACGAGGTCGGCCTCGCCGAACAGGATCGCAGTCGATTTCGCGCCCATGACCAGGTCATCCTCGCGATCCACCATGGCGTAGTAGGTGTCGTAGGCGATCGACCAGAGCACGTTGGCAGTCAGCAGCAGCCACGCCAGCACCGGCACACTGTCGAGCGTCGCCGCGAACGCCATCGGAATGCCCATGCCGAAAGCGAGTCCGAGCACCACCTGCGGCGTCCACAGCACGCGCTTCATGAGCGGATACGCGATGGCGAGTGCCAGCGCCACGACGGACAGCTCAATCGTGAGCCGATTGGTCTGCACCACCAGCAGGAAAGCGCTGCCCATGAGCAATACGAACAGCACCAGCCCTTCGCGCGCGCTGACGCTGCCCCGTGCGAACGGGCGCTCGCGCGTGCGCGCCACGTGGCGATCCAGCCCACGATCGGCGTAGTCGTTGACGATGCAGCCGGCCGATCGCGTGAGGATCACGCCGAGGCTGAAGATTGCGAACAGCTTGAAGTCCGGTACGCCTTCGCTGGCGAGCCACAATGCCCACCACGTCGGCCACAGCAGCAGCAGCCAGCCGACAGGCCGATCGAGCCGCATCAGCAATGCGTATTCGCGCAGCCTTTCGAAGCGCGCGGACGGCAGCCAGCCGAGCCACGCGGGCTGGCCGGGAGCGAGCGGCTGCGCGGACGCCGCGGCGCGCTGGCGAGCGGATGCGGTCGAGGTGCGTGCCGGCGTCTGCAGTCTCGGCGGTGGTCGCCGGGTCGCCTGCGGCGGCGGGGTGGCACGCATCGATGGCGGCGGCGTGCGGCGCGGTGGTGGCGCGGTTGGTGGCGGGCGCGCGTTGCGCGAGGCAGCGGGAGGGGTCGGTGGTCGTGCGCCCCCGCTCGACGTCGTCGCGTGCGACGGTGGGGCAGGCCTGACGTCGGTGGGGTTGACTGGCGGACGCGACATCCATCGATTGTGCCGACGACGCGCACGTCACGCCATCGCCGCGCGCTAGCCAAGCAGCGAACACCCGGCCTCATCGAGTCGCGTCGTGCGCGACCGGGTGCGTGCTAGCGTCCCTGATCGTGCGATTTTCGCCTCGTTCGCGAATCACTTTGTCCAATCTCGTCGTCCACAGCGCCAGCCGGCTCGAAGCACTTGCCGCCGTCCTCCGCGACGCGCTCGTGGCGTCGCGGCCGGACGATGCACTGGCTGCGCAAACCGTCGTCGTCGCGCACGCCGGGATGGGACGCTGGCTGCGGCAAACCCTGGCGCTTGATCCCGGCGCGGGCGAAGCGCGGGGCGTGGTCGCCAACCTCGACCTGATCCTGCCGTTCGAATGGCTCGACCGGCTGGAGCGCGAGCATCTCGACGCCGGCGCGATCGCCGCGCCGGGCTGGCAACGCGAACAGTTGCGCTGGCACATCGACGCCATCCTGCCCGCATTCGAGGATGATCCCGCGCTTTCCCAGGTGCTGCTGGTGAACGACACCGCCCGCCAGCGGTTCCGGCTCGCGGAACGCATGGCGGGCCTGTACGCGCAATACCTGCTCTACCGGCGCGAACGCGTGGCTGGATGGGAAGCGGGCCGTGAGGACCATTGGCAGGCACGACTATGGCGGGCGTTGCGCCGGCGCGTGCGCGGCGGCCACCGTGGTGACACGCTCGCCGCATTGCTGGCGGCGCTGCGCGCCCCGGAGCCGTCGCAACTTTCCCCGGCAACTCCGCAGTTTCTGTTCGGCTTCAATCACCTGCCGCCGGACCACGTCGAGCTCATCGATGCGCTCGCGCAGCGCACGCCGGTGCAGCTGTTCCACCCCACGCCGACGTTCGAGCTCTGGGGCGATCTCGCGACCGAGCGCATGATCGCCGGGATCGACAACGCGGCGGAATTGCACTTCGACAGCGGCCATCCGCTGCTCGCTGCACTCGGCGGCCATGGCCAGTCGCTCGCGGCGGCGCTCGAAGCACGCAGCGGCGACGCGCAGGTGCACGATCCGCTCGACCAGGACGTGGCGTCCAACCACGATCGGCTCGGCCGGGTGCAGGAGAGCCTTCGCCGCCTGGACGCCGAGGCGAAGCACGCGCCCACCGAGGCGCGCGCCGACGCCAGCCTCCGCGTGCACGCCTGCCACACGCGACTGCGCGAACTCGAAGCCGTACGCGATGCGATCCTCGCGCGCATGCTCGAGGATCCCGGGCTCGCACCGCGCGACATCGTGGTGATGGCGCCCGACATCGACGCGTATGCCCGGCTGCTCCCGGCAGTGTTCGGTGACCCGGCGTTTGCGCCCTGGCTGCCTTACCAGTGTTCGGATCGCACGGCGGCGGCCCATCCGTTGCTGGCACGCGTCGAGCGGCTGCTGTCGCTCGACCGTCACCGGTTCACGGTCGAGGACGCGCTCGACCTGCTCGCGCTGCCGGCCGTGGCACGCCGCTTCGCGGCGAACGCCTCGACCGCCGAATCCCTGGCGCAGTGGGCAACGGCCAGCGGCGTGGCGTGGGGGCTCGATGGCGCTGATCGCGAGGGCGCCGCGTCGGACCTGCACACGTGGCAGTTCGCGATCGATCGCGTCACGGCCGGACATCTGTTCGGAGGTGCGGCTGACGGAATCGGCGCAGACGCTGCTGCCGCGGCGTGGCCGGGTGCGCCATTACCGCTGGCAGACAACGGCACGGGCGGTGCGGCCGACCTGGCCGTGCTGGCCACGCTCATCGCTCGCTTGCGCTGCTGGCGCGACGCGTTGCACGGTGCGTTTTCCGTCGCGACCTGGGTGCGGCGCGTGCGGCAACTCCTGGTCGAGGCGCTGTTCGATCCGGCCCCCGAGGACGCCGACGCTGGCACGGCCATCGCCCAGTTGCACGCTGCGCTTGCGTGCGTGGCGCAGAGCGCGGAACTGGCCGGACGCCATGACCCGGTGCCGTTCGCAAGCGTGCGCGAGGCGCTGGGCGGTGCACTGGCCGGTGCGGGCGCGTCGCAACCTTTCCTCGGCGGTGGCATCACCGTGTGCGGGATGGTGCCGGCACGGGCGCTGCCGTTCTCGATGGTGTGCGTACTCGGACTCAACGACGGTGAGTTTCCGCGCATCGATCGCGGCCAGGGGCTCGACCTCATGCAAGCAGCCGGCGCCTGGCGGCGCGGCGACCGCAACCAGCGCGACGAGGATCGCTACCTGTTCCTCGAGGCCATCCTGTCGGCGCGCAAGTTCCTGCATCTGTCCTACCGCGGCCAGGATCCGCACACCGGCGAAGCGCTCGCACCCTCCGCACCACTCGCGGAACTGATGGCATGGCTCGACGCGTCAGACGAGTCGTTGCGTCCGTGGTGGGTCGCACAGCCGCTGCAACCGTTCGCGACCGCGGCATTCGACGGCGGCGATGGTGCATTGGCGGGGTTTGACGCCCGCTGGTGCGAAGCCGCTGACGCTGCACGGGCGGGTGCGCGGCGCCCCATTCCGTTCCTCGCCGAAGAGGAACACCGGGAACACGTGTCTGGCACGCCGACGGCAGACGAAGTGGCCGTTTCGCTCGCCGAGCTCAGGCACTGGCTGCGCGAACCCGGCCGTTCGTTCGTCCACTCGACGCTCGGCATCACGCAGCCGTGGCTCGACCGCAGCCTGTTCGAAGAACCGCTCGATGCGGACCTGCCGCGCACCACGGCAGCGCATTTCGACGCGGCGCTGGTGGAAACCTATTGGCGCACTGGAGTATTGCCCTCGGCCATGCCGGAACACTGGAGCCGGACCGGACTGCTGCCAGCAGGCGCGGCGGGCAACGCGGCCTTCGCCAAGGCGCGGGGGCGCGTCGCGGAAGTGGTGGAGAAGCTCGCCGGATTGCACCTCGATGCGCTCGTGGGCGCCGCGACGGTGGCCGTCGATGTCGACGTGTGCATCGATCCGGCCAGCGCCGGCGTACGCCTCGTCGGCAGGCTCGACGACTACGTGCCCTCCGCGCAGGTTCTGCGCCGGGTGCGCTTCGACGATCGTGAGCGCACCGGCGACGTGCTGGGCGCATTGCTCGACTGGGCGGTGTTGCGTTTGTCGCATGCACCGCAGGCGCGGCTGCTGCTGTGGCCGCCGCCAAAGTATGCGGGCGGACTCGGGCTCGGCGGGTGGCTGGAGCCGGGCGCGGTGTCGCCTGATCGATTGCAAGCATTCATCGCACATGTTCGCCGCGGCTATCTGGACGCGCAGACGCGTCCACTCCTATTGCCCGCACGCACCGGCAGCGCCTACCTGGCCGCCGGTGGCGAGGGCGAAGTTGCTGCGGCAACCGTCGCGAAACACTGGCGCGGCGATGCCGAACGAGCGGGCGAGTGCGACTACGCGCAATGGTCGCTGTTGTCTCGCGGCGCCCCGTTGCTGGACGAAGCGGGTCGGCTCTCGCCGCGGTTTCTGGTTGCAGCCGCCTGGGCACGGGCGGCGTTCGCGTGCCTCTCCGGGCCCGCGTCGTGAACGTGGATGCGTGCGCGTTCGCGTCCCCCACCGCGTCGGGCACGTTTGACTGGCGCTCCGTGCCGCTCGCCGGCCGCCAGTTGATCGAGGCGAGCGCGGGAACCGGCAAGACCTACACCATCCTGCTGCTGGTGTTGCGGGCGCTGCTCGAAACCGATACGCGCATTGAGCAGGTCGTCGTCACTACCTACACGCGCGCCGCGGCGATGGAACTCAAGGTCAAGCTGCGGGATCGGCTCCAGCATGCGCAGCGCGCGCTCGATGCCATGGCACGAGGCGAAGCGACGGCCGCGACCGATATCGATCGCTACCTGTCAGCGCGCGCACTCGCGCTCGGCATCGACGAGGCGCGCAGACGCATCCGCGCGGCGCTGCTGTCGCTCGAACTGGCGGCCATCGACACCCTGCATGCCTTGTGCGGGCGCATCCTTCGCGATGAACCCCTGGCCGCACCGATGGCCTTCGATGGCGGCGCGGCCGATGCGCCCGCACTCGCGCGGGAATGCCTCGAGGATCTCTGGCGCGGGCACGTGCTCGGCGCTGCACCGCTGGATCTCGACGGCGCTGCGATGTCCTGCACCAGCTTGCTGGAGTTCGGCTTCACGGCCGTGGCGCGCGCGCTCATACCGTTGCTCGAACGCGCCCCGGTGCGTTTCGTCGAAGTCGCGCGCGACCTCGAGTCCCGCCGCGACGCGGCGTTCGACGCGCTGCGCGGGGACGACATGCTGGCGGAGCTTGACGCGGTGCTGGCCGATGCGGCGAAGGAATTCAAGCTGCGGGTCGGCTTTTCGCGGCCGCTGGCGGAGCTCGCGTCGGCACTCAAGGCCGATCGTCGCGAACACGTCGTGCCGAAAGAGCTGGGTGCCGACTGTGCGGCGGATTCGCAGCACAAGAAGCACCAGCGCCCCCTGCACGCCTCCGCCTGCATTGGCGCGCTGCATCGGCTGGCGGAACTCGACCAGGCGGCGCGCAGCGCGCGGGTGGCGTTGGCCTTGCAGGCGCTGGCGGGCGCGGCGCGTGCCGGCATGTCGCGGCGCGCGCAGGCGCGGGACATGTTCACGTTCGCGAACCTGATCGACGCGACTGAAAGCGCGCTGGCGGGATCCGGCGGCGCGGCGCTGGCGACACGACTGCGCGAGCGTTGGCCGATCGCGCTGATCGACGAATTCCAGGACACCGACCAGCAGCAGTTCGCCGTCTGCACCCGGCTCTGGGATCACCCGGACGCGACGCTCTTGCTCATCGGCGATCCGAAGCAGGCGATCTACGGTTTCCGCGGCGCTGACCTCCACGCCTACCTCGAAGCCGCGGCCGCATTGATCGGCACTGCGCACCGACTGGATATCAGCCATCGCGCAAGCGCGCGCCTGGTCGAGGCGGTCAACGCGTTTTACGTCGATGCTGGCGAAGCGCCCTTCGGCCTCAGGCAACTGGCGTTCGCACCGCTCGGCGCCAGCGGCCGGGCCGACGCGCGACCGTTGCGCGGCGTCGATGGCGCCGCATCACCGCCGTTGCGGCTACACCTGTGCGCGGACGCATCTTCGCGGGAAGCGCTTGATCGCTGGTCGCTGGAAAGCTGCGCCGACGACATCGCCAGCGCACTCGCCGAAGCACGCGAGACGCTCGCAGGCGAGCCGCTGCATCCGGGCAATATCGCGGTATTGCTGCCGGCGCATCGACACGTCGCCCGCTTGCGCGAGTTGCTGGCCGAGCGCGGTGTTCCGAGCATCGGCGCGGGCCGTGCGAACGTGTGGGATTCGGTCGCCGCGGAATGCCTGATCGCGTTGTTGCGTGCGCTCGTCGCGCCCGACCGCGCGCCGCTTTGGCGCGCCGCCCTGACCACGCCGCTGTTCGGCGCCACGCTCGCGGACATACGAGGCTGGCAGGTCGACCCAGCCGCCTGGAATGCGCGCGTGGAACAGGCGACACGACTCGCATGGACATGGCGTGCGCAGGGCATTGCCGGCCTGCTCGGCCCGCTCATCGCCGCCCGCGCCGCGGTCGTCGTGTCGTTCGATGAGGGTGAGCGCCTGGTCACCGATCTGCGTCACCTGCTGGAATTGCTGGCCGCGGAGGAATCCCGCCACGGTAGCCCGCAGGCGCTGCTGTCCTTGCTCGAACGTGCGTTCCAGGACGCGCGCGCGGCGACCGCCTCGCCGGCCGAGGAACGCAACCTCCGCATCGACAGCGATGCGCGCAGGGTCCGGCTGATGACGGTGCACGTGAGCAAAGGCCTCGAGTTCGACATCGTGTACCTGCCGCTTGCGTGGCGTCTCGGCCTGCCGGAATGGCAGCAGCCGAAGGTCAAGCTGCATGCGTTCCACGATGACGCCGGCCGCGCGGTGCTCGATGCCGGCCTTTATCCCGTCGAGGCGCACGTGGCGCGCGCGCGCGCGGAGGCGCTGCAGGAGGCCCTGCGGCTCCAGTACGTGTCGCTGACCCGGGCACGGCATGCCTGCCATGTGTTCTGGGGCAGCGTGGCTGCGAAGGGGAGCCGCACGGAACCCGGCGCGCTCGACAGCCACCTGGCCGCGCTCGCGAGGCACTTCGGCACGCCGCCTGGCGTGGCCACATGGAGCGCGTTCGCGGCAGCACACGCCAACGCCGTGACGCTGGTCGACACGCCTTCGGCAGGGAGCGTGGTGCCGCGGGCATTCGCTGCGGAAGCGCGAAGCCGACTGGTCGCGCGGGGCGATCGACCCGGCAGGCCGTTGCCGTGGTCGGTGTCGAGTTTCACGCGACTGGTGCGCGACTCGGGTCATGCCTACGACCCGGTGGAGGCGGCTGCCGCAACAGACGAGGTGCATGTGGCCGACGATGATGCGAGCGCGGCCGATGGCGTGCCAGGCGTCGATCGGCGCTGGCGCGCATTCCGCGGCACCGCGTTCGGCAACGCGCTGCACCAGACCCTGGAACGATCCGACTGGCAGCGACCGCTGGATGCGCAACCCGGGATCGTCACGGCGGCGTTGGCATCGAATGGTGTCGGCAAGGAGGCCAGCGAAGCGCTGCTGGCGCTCGCCGAACGCACGCTGACGACGCCGCTGTTCGCGGACGGCAGCTGCCTTCGCGACGTGCCGGCCTGCGATCGGCGCGCGGAATTGCGCTTCGATTTTGCGCTGCGCAGCACGCACTTCACGGGATGGCCGGCGCTGTTCGCGGCGCATGGTTGTGCGCACCTGCTGCCCGCGCTTCCTGACAGCGGTAAGCTCACGGGCTTGCTCACCGGTGCGATCGACCTCCTGTTCCGTCGCGACGGCCACTACTTCGTCGCCGACTACAAAAGCAACGACCTTGGCGCTGCCGCGCATGCGTATGCCGCGGACGGCTTGCTCGCGCCCATGCAACGCAGCTACTACGGTTTGCAGATGACGCTGTACCAGCTTGCGGTGCATCGCTACCTGCGCCAGCGCATTAGCGGATACGACTACGCGCGCGATGTCGGCGGCTCGCTGTACCTGTTCGTGCGTGGACTCGATGCCAGCGGCGATGGCGTGTTCCGCGAACGCTTGCCGTTCGCCCTGATCGAAGCACTCGACGCGGACTGCGCTGGAGCAGCGCCGGCATGAGCACGCCCGTCCCGGATGAGGTGATGGCGCGCGTGCTGGATGACGCGCTGGCGGCGCCGGGCGAACACTTCGACGCGTTGTCGCGCCATCTGGCCAATTGGGCGCGGGCGCAGGGCGCGGTGGCAGGCGTCGCGCTGGCGGTGCTTGCGGCTGCGGCTGCCGAAGCGCAGGGCGATGCCTGCGCGGAGCTGGCCACGCTCGCGGGCTGCCCCATGTTCCCGGCGGGCCCGCATTGGCCCGCGTGGCATGCCTGGCGCGCGGCACTCGACGCCAGCCCTTGGACCCGCGGCGGTCAGGCGCCGAACCCGCAAGGCGCGCTGGTGCTCGAATCCGACGGCGCGTGCTACCTCACGCGGGTCTGGCGCGACGAATACGCACTCGCGGCGGCGGTGCGCCAGCGTGGGCGTGCGGAGGACGTCGATCCGGCGACCCCCGCAGTGGACGCGGCGATGGCGGCGCTGCTCGGGAAACTTTTCGCTACGAACGATGGCGACCAGCGCGCCGCGGCGTTGGCCGCAGGCTCGGGGCGCTTGTTGCTGCTTACCGGTCCACCGGGCTCGGGCAAGACCCACACGCTGCTGCGCGCGTTGCTGGTGCGTCGCGCAATGCTGGGACGACCGCTCTCGATTGCACTCGCGGCGCCCACCGGCAAGGCCGCGCAACGCATCGGCGAAGCGTTGCGCCAGGGCAAGCAGGCGTTGGCCGCAATCCTCACCGAAGCGAACGTGCGCTCGTGGCTCGACGAGATTCCAGACACCGCGAGCACGCTGCATCGCCTGCTCGATTACCGTCCGGCGCAACGCGATTTCGCGCGCAACCCACGCTCGCCGCTGACCGCGGATGTGGTGGCGATCGACGAGGCTTCAATGGTCGACCTGGCCATGATGCGCAGGGTATTCGAGGCGACGCCGCCGGACGCATTGCTGCTGTTGTCCGGCGACCCGGATCAGCTCGCGTCGGTCGCGGCCGGATCGGTGCTCGCAGATCTCGTGCGGGCGAGCGGCCCTGGGGAGGTGCCGCGGGTCGCGCGGCTCACGCGCAGCCGGCGCGCCGTCGGCGATTTCGGGCCACTGTTCGAATCGGTGCAAAGCGGTGCCGGCCATGCGGCGATCGAGGCACTGCGCGAGCGGCTTGCCTGGCATCCGTTGCCCGATGTCGCGGCCCTCGAGTCCATGCTCGCGACAAAGGTCGCGAGCGGCTTGTTCGATCCCCTGCTGCACGCGTCCGATCCCTTTGACGCGCTGGCGCTGCTCGAGCGGTGGCAGTGCCTCTGCGCGCTGCGCGTGGGGCCGTTCGGTGCGATCGCGGTGGCCGCGCGCATCGAAAAATTGCTGCGCTCGCGCGAAGGCTGGCGGCCGACGCTTGACGGTGGCTTCCACGGCCGCGCGGTCATCGTCGAACAGAACGACTACGGCAAGCGCTTGTTCAACGGTGATGTCGGCGTTTGCCTGATCGACGACCGCCAGCGGGTGCGGGTGTGGTTCGCCGCTGATGCGCCATCGGCGAACGGGGCAGTCGCCACGCATGCCGCTGCACCCGGTTCTGCGCTCGTGACGACGTCGCCGCGGTCCTTCGCGCTGGGCGAACTGCCGGCGCATGCCAGCGCATTCGCGTTGACCGTGCACAAGGCGCAAGGCGCCGAGTACGACGCAGTGGCGCTGGTGTTGCCACCTCAGGATGCCCGGGTGCTCGGTCGCGAACTGGTGTACACGGCACTGACACGCGCGCGGTCGCGGGTCGATGTCCACGCCACCGAGGCGGTGTTCGCCGCCGCGCTTGCGCGTCCTCTGGGGCGCCGCGGCCGGCTGCTCGAACGCATACGCGCGGACCACTGAAGTTCGCGACAGCGCCGCCGTACGCTACGCATCCGCTGGGCCTGGCTCGGCAACTGCTCCCCGCATGCGACAACCAGCGGCAGGTGACGCTTACGTATACTGCGGCGCATGTCGATACGCCCTTCGCACGGCGGTTCGTGGTTTGCCCGCCTGCGCTACCTGCTCCCGGCGTTGGCGTTGACCGCACCCGTCGCTGTCATCACGCATCCCGCGGTACTGATCCTCCTGTTGCTGGCGCTGCCGCTGTATGCGGCGGCACTCGCGCGGATGCTGGGCGCGCGCGATGATGCAACGTGGGCCGCGCTCATGGGCCGCAGCGCGTTGCCTTGCCTGCTGCTGGTGCTCGGCTTGGCGCTCGTCACGGCCGCGTTGCTGGGCTGGCCGGCACTCGAATTGTTGCGCAGGCCGGATGCGGCGAGCGCCGTGTGGCTGTCGCTCGGCTTGGCGTTGCTGCTGTTGTTGCTGTGGCGTGCGTGGCCGGTATTCGGCCTGGTGTGGCTGTGGGACGACGCGCGCGGACGCGACGACGGTGGCTCGGCAAGCGTCGAGGCATTGCGGCGGAGTGTCGCCTTTGCGCTGCCGCTAACGCGCGGCTTCGCGCACGCCTTCGATGGCCTCGGCGTGTCGATCGCGCTCGCATCGGTGATGGTCGGCGCGTTCTGCCTCGCCGGGTTATGCGGCGAACTGCCGCAGGACCTGCGCATCGCCGCGCTGCTGCTGTGGGCACTGCTGCTCGCGCCGCTCGCGAGCCTGCTGACCCTGTGGCGGTGCCAGCGGTTGTTGCACGTCGAGAACACGGTGCTGCCGCCGGCGTTGCCATTGCCCGCGTCCTCGGCCGAGCGCGTGCTGGTGGGCGAGGGTTTCGACCGCGCCATCGATCCCTATCCGCCAAGCGACCCCGCCGCGCTCGCGGCCGGTGTGCTGAGCGCCGCCGCCGCGGGCGAAGTGGATCGCGCACTCGACCTGCTGCGCCAGGGTGCCGATCCAGCCGCGATGCCGGCGCTCGACGCACGCGACCAGCGCTCGCTGCCGATGATCGCGGCGACGTTGCCGGACCTGCGCCTGCTGCGCGAAATCATCGCGCGCGGTGGCGATCTCAACCGCGCCGTGGGCGGGCTCACGCCGCTGCTCGCCGCCACGCGCGACAGTCTGCAGGGCAGGGTGGACGCGGTGGTGACATTGCTCACCAACGGCGCCGATCCGCGCATCGCCGACGCCGCCGGCAACACCGCCCTGCACCACGCCGCGCGCTGCACCGATCCCGCACTGGCCGCCACCCTGCTGGACACCGGCGCAGAGCGCGACGCGATCAACAGCGAAGGCCACTCGCCCCTGGCGATCGCCGCGATCACGCACAACGAGATCGTGCTGCGCTGCCTGCTCGAGCGCGGTGCCAAGGCTGAACCGCCGCGCGGGTTGTCGGCGCTGATTGCGGCCATGAGCGGCACCGAAGACCGCGCCGGTCCCATCAAGCTCCTGCTGAAGCACAAGGCGCGCATCGACGGTCGCGACGTGTTGGGACGCTCGGCACTGCACGCGGCCGCCCTGCATGGTCACACCGACTGCGTCGCCGGGCTGCTGGCTGCTGGCGCCGACGTCGATGCGCGCGACCTCGCCGGCGTCACGCCGCTCATGGAAGCGGCGCGTGCGGGCAACGACGAGGTGCTGCGCAGGCTCATCGCGCGCAAGCCTGCGCCCAACCAGGTCGACGGTGCTGGTCGCACGGCGTTGGTGATCGCCTGCCAGTCGCGACGCGCCACGCCCGACACCGTGCAGGCGCTGCTAGCGGCCGGCGTCGACCCGGCGCACGCGACGCGCGACGGCAAGCGCGCACTCGACTTCGCGGTGAACGCAGGGCGCTGGCGCGAAGTCGCATTGCTCGATCCCGCCTATCCACTGCCTGCGAGCGTACGCGAGCACGCCAGCGACGATCCCCTGGACACGGCGGCGATCCTCGCCGAATCCGCGCTGGCGCATGTCGGGCCCGATCGCGTCGCGCTGTTGGCGCACGCGCTTGGCCAGCGCCAATTTGCCAGCGCCGATGAACTGCTGGCGCTGGCGCCGCCGCTCGATGCCGAAGCGCTCGCGGAGACGCTGCTGGCCAGCGCCGCCCGCATCGACGCGGCGGGTTACACGCGGTTGCTGCGCAGTGGCCTCGATCCCGGCTTCGTCGACGGCAGCGGACGCGCGTTGCTGCATCGGCTCACGGCATTGCGTCCGCTGCCGCTGCGCGCCTTGCGACTGCTGCGTTCGAGCGGTGCGTCGCCGGCCGGTGGCGCGGCCCTCGCCGAGTTGCTCGCCGGCGCTTTGCTGGCGGACGCAGGCGGGCGCGCCTATGCGCTACGACTCGCCGGCGAATGGCTCGAGGCGGGCGCAGACCCCTGGCGCCCCGCGGCTTGCGGCGAGGCGCCACTGCCGCTGGCGGTACGGCTGGGAGCGAACGCGCTGGTGCAGGCGCTGCTGGCGCGCGGTGCCGACGCGCGACGAATCACCGGCGGCGGCCGCAGCCTCCTGCATCTGCTCGCCGCGCAGGGCGACGACGACACCGCCATCGCGATCACCCGCGCATTACTGCGCGCGGGCGCCGATCCGATGGCGCGCGACAACCAGGGACATACCGCGCAGGGCGCTGCCCTCGCGAGTGGACGCAGCACGCTGGTGCACTGGCTGGGATGGTCGCCGTGGCTGCCGCCGGGTCGCCCGCTGCGCGATGCCGACCTGGTCGCGGCAGCGGCGCTCGGCGATCGCGGCGCGGTGCAGCGACTGCTCGATCTCGGACTCGCGCTCGACGCGCGCGACGCGCAGGGCTGCACCGCACTCATCCGCGCGACCGGAGGCGGCCATGCGGAACTCGCCACACTGCTGCTCACGCGCGGCGCCGACGCCGACGCGCGCGCCGCGTCCGGGATCACGGCGCTCGGCGCGGCGTTGAACGCGGGGCGCATCGCGCTGGTGGACCGACTGCTCGAGCACGGCATCGCGGTCGACCAGCGCCTGGTCGACGATGCCACGCCGTTGATGCTCGCGGCGGCGCTCGGTCGTGCCGATGGCGTCGCGCGCCTGCTGGCGCATCGCGCCGACGTGCTGGCGCGCGACGCGCAAGGCAACAGCGCGCTGCACGCCGCGGCGCAAAGCGCTTACGCGAGCGGCGATCCGGACGGCGCGCGCGGCTTGCTCGCGCAATTGCTGGACGCGGGCGCGGAGATCGATGCACGCAACCAGATGGGCCAGACGCCGCTGCTGGTGTTGCTGGGTGCGCGCGTGACCGCGCACACGCCGCCCGGTTCGCGTGCCCTGGCGGATCTGGTTGGGCTGCTGGTCGCCGCGGGTGCCAGCCTCGACGTGCAGGACACGCGTGGCGTCGGCGTGCTGCACGCCGCGGCCATGCACGGCATGCTCGACGTGGTGCGCTGGCTGATCCGCGCGGGGGCCGACGCGCGCCTCCGCGACACGCTGGGTCGCACCGCCCACGATGTCGCGCTGGTACTCGGTTACGTGGACGTGGCCGCCGAACTCAAGCGCTAGTGGCGAAGCGCAATTCGCTCCCGGCAGCCGGAAATGGATCAAGAACGTTTCACTCGCCTGCGGCGAGCGAGTGACTTTTGTTTCAGGGGCCGAGCGTGGCGGCGGTGCGTTCGGAATCGCGGGGGTTCGCCTGGGCCTCGGGCGCGTCGATGTCGAGCGGAGAATCGCGATAGTCCGCCTCGAAGATTTCGGTCAGCTCGGCCATCGCATCCTGCGCGCTCTGCACCAGGCCTGCCTCGTCGTGGTGGATGAGGTACTGCGCACGCAGCAGGCGTTCGTCGTGCTCGCGGAAGCGGGTCAGCAGGTTGGCGGCGCGCTGCGGCGCGATGCCGAGCGCTTCCAGCACCTTGCGGGTCATCACGAGGCTCGAATGGAAAGTCTCGCGCGTGACGCCGGCCAATTGCAGGTCCATCAGCTTGAACAGGTGCTGGCGGTTGCGCGCGCGGGCGAACACCTTGAGATGCGGATACATCTGCCGCACCAGCCGCGCGATGCGGATCGCCGCTTCCGCATCGTCCATGGCGATCACGAACACCTCGGCCTGCTCGACCTTGGCAGCACGCAGCATTTCCGGACGCGAGGGATCGCCGTAATAGATCTTGTTGCCGAACCGTCGCGAGAAGTCGATCTGCTCGACGCTGTTCTCGAGCGCAGTGAACGGAATATGGTGCGCACGCAGCACGCGCGCCACGATCTGGCCCATGCGGCCAAACCCGGCGATGACCACGCGCGGCGCATCGCCATCGGGGTCGATGTGGTCGAACGGCCGCGCGTCCGGCTTGGCGAAGCGTCGGCTCGCGTTCTCCGCGACGCGCACCAGCAGCGGTGTCACCGCCATCGACAGCACCACGGTCGCGGTCAGCAGGTCGACGAGCTCGGCCGATACCAGGCGTTCTCCACTGGCCAGCGCCAGCAGGATGAAGGCGAACTCCCCGCCCTGTGCGAGCAGGGCCGCGAACAACCAGGCGCCGCGCCGGTCGAGGCGCGCGACCCGCAATCCGATCATCAGGAGGATGGCGGCCTTGACGGCCAGCAATCCGACCAGCAGCCCGACGATAATCAGGGGTTTGGTCGCTACAAAATGCCAGTCGACGCTCATGCCGACACCGATGAAGAAGAGGCCGAGCAGGAGGCCCTTGAACGGTTCGAGGTTCGCTTCGATCTCGTGGCGGAATTCGGTATCGGCCAGCAGCAGGCCGGCGAGGAATCCGCCGAGGCTCATCGACAGGCCGACTTCCGCGGTCAGGAAGGCGGTGCCGATCGCGAGCAGCAGCGTGGTCGCGGTGAACGACTCGACGCTGCGCGTGGCTGCGATCAACCGGAACAGCGGCCGCACCAGGAAACGGCTGACCAGCACCAGGCCGCCGATCAGCAGCACCGCGCGCAGCGTTGCCTGGCCCATGCCCATGAAATCCGGCGCCGCGGCCGCGCTCTGCGCCAGCACCGGCAGCAATGCCACGGCCGGGATCACCGCCACGTCCTGGAACAGCAGCACGCCGAGCGAAGTGCGGCCATGCGCTGTCTGCAGCTCCTTGCGCTCGGCCAGCAGCTGCACGCCGAACGCGGTCGACGACAGGGCCAGCGCCGAGGCGGCAATCAATGCCGCCCGCCACTCGACTCCGAACGCCAGCGCGATTCCGAGCAGCACGATGGTCGTCGCCGCGACTTGCAGCAGGCCCACCCCGAACACCGACCGCCGCATGAGCCACAGGCGCGCCGGCGACAGTTCAAGGCCGATCAGGAACAACAGCATGACCACGCCGAGCTCACCGAGCAGGCGGTCGCTCTCCGAGGCGTCGACGAGGCCGAGCGCGCTCGGCCCAAGCACGGCGCCGGCCACCAGGTAGGCCAGGATGGGGCCCAGTTTCAGCCGGTTGAACAGCGGCACCGCGACCGCGATCGCGAGCAGGAACACCAGCGCCTTGAAGACCGTGTCGTCGGCGTGCATGCCCGCACCTTGGCATGCGGTTTTCGCTCATGCAACGCCGCGCGAAGTTGCCCCGTGGGCGTAGCCACGTCCCGTCTGGCCCGCACTGCGAGCGCGCCGGCGGAGCGGATCAGCCGAAGCGCAGCTCGAAGCGGCAGTGATCGTCGCCGAGGTGCATGCAGCGCGATTGCGCGATCAACAGCGTCTCGCCGAAATGGGTCGCCGCGCCGAGCATGAGTCCCTCGGCGAGCGCGCACATGCGCCGGGCGGAACGGTAAACGATGATCTGCGCGTCCCCTTCGGCATCCGGATATTCGAAGTCCGGCACGCTGACGCCGGGATAGAGCTGGCGCACCTGCGGATGGATGATGTCGTTGAGACTGCGCAGGAACGGCCAGCAAGCGCGGTAGTGCTGGAACAACTCCGGCGCGAGCGCGCGAAAATGCGGTATGGCGTGCTCGCCGAACCAGCGCAGCGCCTGCGCTGCATTCATTCCCTGGGCCGCGGCGATGGCAGCGACCAGGCGTCCGAGCTCGGCGTCCGGATAACTGACGGCATAGCTGTAGGTGTCGGACGCATCAGCAACGGCGGCAACGTCGAACCACGCTTCTGGTCCAAAAGCGTCGACGTAACAAGCCTCTAAAACTTGGAAAACGATTCCCTGCATGCGCCCGCCCCGCGCCCGGATTGCACCGAATCTAGCACCGGGTGATGGCTGATGGGGGAACGCGGCGTGATGCACGCCGCTGCGAAATTGGCACCACAAGTCGCCGGCGCCACGCTAGCTGCGGCGCCGGCGTGGCGCCTTCGCGTTACTCGGCGGCGGTGCTCGCCTCGGTGGTCTTTTTGGCCGGGGCTTTCTTCGCCGCAGCGCGCTTGCGTGGCGCGGCGGCTCCGTTGGTCGCCTTCTTCGCCGCGATCTTGCGCGTGGCGGCGATGCGACGCGTAGCCTTGTTCTCGGCAGCTTCCTCTGCGCGCTGCTTCTTGATGAAGTACGCGGCGGCGGCGGCGGTCGCCACGGCCACCGCGGCGGCGACTGCGAGCGGATAGCGCTTGCCGTTGCGCGCCAGGAGGCGCGCGCCCTGGCCCGCCAGCGCGAGCTTTGCGCCGACGTCGAGCGCCTTGATGCCATCCTGCACGCGGGACAGGTCGATCGCGCGGGCGCGGTCGTACAGCGCGCCGCCGAGCTCGCCGGCCTCCCCCATCTTCACCAGGGCCTGATTCGCGAGTTTTTGCAGGGTGTCGGACATCTTCGTGCTCCTGAGCAGAATTCGCCGCGCACAGGCGCGGTGCAAGGTCGGAAAAGGTACTGCCACTAAACTGAACGCACCATGCGCAGCCAGTTCCGTGTCGCTTCGCGGCTAGCGCGCGCGCGGCTTGGCGCGATGCGTGGGCGCAGCGCTCCACGGATCCTGCGGCCACGGGTGGCGCGGGTAACGGCGCAGCATTTCGCTGCGCACCTCGGGGTAGGTACGGTCCCAGAAATTGCGCAGGTCCTGGGTCACCTGCAGCGGCCGCCCCGCAGGCGACAGCAGGTGCAGCGTCACCGGGATGCGGCCGCCCGCCACGCGCGGCGTATCGGCGAGGCCGAACAGTTCCTGCAATTTGCACGCGAGCACAGGCGCAGCGCCCTCGGCGTAAAGCAGCGCTCGCTCCATGCCGGACGGCACGCGCAGATGCGTCGGTGCGACCTGATCCAGACGCCGCCGTTGCGCTGCGTCGAGCAGCGTGGCCAGCGCGGCGCCGAGCTCACCGGCAGCCAGCGCATCGAGCCGTGTCTTACCGAGCAGAGCGGGCTCGAGCCACTCGCTGCGGGACGCCATCAACGTGTCCGCATCCACCTGCGGCCACGCTTCCTCCGGAAACCACGCGCGCGCGCAGCGCACCCGCTCGACCCACTGCCGCGACTGCTCGGTCCAGGGCAGTGCATCAAGCCCGCGCCTTCCGATCGCGTCGCTCAACGCGGCGGCGGACGCGAGGGGATCAGGCTTCGGCAACGGCGCGCGCGACAGCACGATGCCGTCGAACCGTTCCAGGCGCTCGGCCCGGAGCGCTCCGCGCGCCTCGTCCCATTCGACGCGCTCGGATCGCGTGAAGCGTTGCGCGAAGTACTCGCGCAAATCGGACTCGGCGACCGGCGCCGCACGCACGATGCGCGCGTTACCCACCGCGTCCTGCAATTCCGCGATCGCCAGCCACGTCTCGCCGCGCAGGGACGAGTCATCGAACAGCACCGCAGTGCGACCGTTGGCGAGCTGGTAGCGACGCGGGTCGAGCGCCTGCGCGCGCGCGATGCGATCGGGGAATGCGCGCGCCAGCAGCAGGCCCAAGGCGTGCGCTGGAACGTCCTGAGGCGGTGCCTGGGTTTCGCCCACGCGTCGGCGCCACTGCGTCGCGAGCTGATCGATCGCGGCCATTGCGCCGCGCGATGAGCCGGCTCCACTGCGACCTCCGCGATACGCCGCGAGCGCCCGCCAACGCGCGGCGAAGTCGTCGCCCGCGTCGCGCACGGGATCGCGGGCGTCGATGAGTGCCGCGATGTCGCAGGCGAGCGCACGTTCCGCGCCGGGCTGCGCATCGACGAGCAGCGCAGCGAGGCGCGGCGTCGCACCGAGCCGCAGGGCGTTGCGACCGCGGGGGGTGATCCGCGCCTCCTCATCGAGCAGGCCGAGCGAGCCCAGCAGTTCGCGCGCTGCGCTCAACGCGCCTTGCGGCGGTGGCGTCACGAAGCGCAGCTCGCTCGAACCCCACGCCGCCATTTCGAGCGCGAGATCGGCGAGGTCGACCTGCTCGATTTCCGGCGTGCGCTCGGCCGCCAATCGTTGCGACGCCGGCCACAGCCGGTAGCACCAACCCTCGGCGACGCGACCGGCGCGGCCGGCGCGTTGCGTCGCCGAGTCCTGCGCGATCGCCACGGTCGCGAGGCGCGAGAAGCC
>JBKJSW010000376.1:0-2958 GCA_046595765.1 Ahniellaceae bacterium | reverse complement strand
CTTGAGCCCATAACGAAACCGGCCCTCGCGGGCCGGTCATCGTTACGTGACCAATCGAGGCGCCGGTGCGTCGGCGCAGTATTCAGAACTCCCAGCGCAACCCGCCGCGCAGCACCCACTGTTCGAGGTCGTCGTACGCGAACGTGCGGAAGATCGACACGTACAACTGCGTGCCCCCGGGCCGCACCCACGACACGCCGCCTGACAGGCTGCCGAAGTTGCGGTCGGGATCGTCGATGACGATGGCCGCGAACGGCTGCGTCGGATCGCTCTGCAATCGCGGAATCAGCGTGAAGCCGTCGTTGTCGCTCTCGTAGTACCAGTCGACGCGCACGAACGGCTGCACGATGCCGCTGGCCGTGCTGATCGCGCGCGCCACCTGCAGCGCGCCTGAGTACTGCAGCGACTGGAAGCTCTGGTCCGGGAATGCGAGCAGGAACCCGCTGTTGTCGTCGCCGGTTTCCGTGAAGGCATCGATATCGGTGCCCGCATACTCGACGCGGAACTCGGGCGTCATCAACCAGCCGTTGCGGGAGAACTCGTAGCCGATGCCGAACGTCGCGACGAACTGGCTCGCGTCGGTGTCCGATACGGCGACGTCGCGAGTGAGTCCAAGCGAAGTCAGGTCGATCACACGCGACTGGTCGTACTGGTTGCGGAAGTATCCGAGCGAGCCGTCCGCGTACCAGCCATTGTTGCCGTACCAGGAGTAGTACGCCGTGAGCCCGAGCCCGTCGGTGTCGAGCTCGCCCGTGCCCTCGTTGAGGTCCACCGCTGAGGCGCTGTAACCGAGCGCCAGCCCGACGAACGCGCGGTCGTTGAGGCGATAGTCGACGCCGGCTGTAACGCCGTAGTTGTCGAAGTCGAAGCCGGATTCCGCGGCCATCGAGTCGCGGCTGCCACCGCCGATGCTGCCATTGACGAAGACGCCCCACGGACTCGGCCGCAGATCGCCGCCGCCGCCCGCAGCGCTGTCGTCCTGCGCGGCATTGAGGTTCTGCCCGAACATGCCGAGCGACAGCGCGCCGCTGCCGCTGAAGATCGACAGCCCTGCCACGTCGAGTCCGCTCGAGCCGCCCCGCATCGACGACATGCGCGACGCGACGTTGGCTTTCTGCTGGATCATGAGGGCGCCCGCGACATTGCTCATCGCGGATACTTCCTCAGCCGCGAGGTTTTCGAGCGCTTCCTCCACGGCCGCACCGTCGTTGTCCTCGGCCGCATCGATCAGCGCCTGGCAGGTTGCGAGGGCATCGCTGCCGGAATCCGCTTCACCACAGGCATCGGCCACCGCGTCAACCGCGCCCTGCGCGACTTCGCTACCGCCGCCAGGAAGATCATCGAGCGCGTCGTCGATGACGCCTTCGGTTTCCTCGGGATCGAGGTTGGCGTCCACGCTGAGGACGATGACCGCTGTACCAAACAATCCCGATGGGTCCGTCGCGCGAACCACGAACGAGTCTGCGCCTTCGAAATTCGCGTTGGGCACGTAGAACGCGTTCTGTCCCACGATGCGCACCGAACCGTTGACGGGTGGCGTTGCGATGGTGAACGTCAGCGCATCGCCGTCCGGGTCAGTGAACAGTGGCGCCAGGCTGATGGCCACTTCCTCGCCACCGCTCGACTGCGCGGTGCCGTTGGTTCCCACCGGCGGACGGTTGCCCGGATTGTTGGACACGGTCACGGTCACGTTGAATGCGACGGCAGGGTGCGTCGGGTCGCGGACCGTCAATCCGATCACCGCGCTGCCCTGAAAGCCGCGCGTCGGCGTGAAGGTGAGCGTGCTGCCCGACAGGACTGCGGTGCCCTGCGCAGAAGGCGGTGGCGTCGCGATGGCAAAAACCAGCGCGTCGTTCTCGGGGTCGGTGGCCAGCGCCGCCAGGTTGACCGTCACCGGCGTGACGCCGGTCGTCGCCGCAGTGCCGTTGGTGGCGACCGGCGGCTGGTTCGCCGCGCCGCCCGTGACGGTGACACTGGCCACGAGGTTGGTGACATTGTTCGCGTCGTCGCGGACTTCAATGGGTAGTTGCACGGTGCCGACGAATCCGGCGGCAGGCGTGAACGTCGCGAAATTGCCGGACACGGTGAAGCTGCCTTGTGTCGGCGGCGGCTGCGCTCCGGCGGTGAACGTCAGCGGCCCGCCCTCCGGATCGCTCGCGCACGGCCGCAAGTCGAACGTGACGGGCTGGCCATTGGTCGACGTGGCACTGCAGGTGGTCGTCACCGGTGGCCGGTTGGCGACGGCGGTGCCGATCGTCACGGTGGTCGTGTTGTTCGAGGTGACCGGATCAGTCGGCGTCGAGGCGGTGATCGCAGCTGTGTTCGAGACCTGGCCGGTGGACGCGACGCGCAGGGTCAGCACGCAGGTGTTCGCGGCACCGCTGGCCAGTGCGTCAATCGTGTAAGTCACGAATTGACCACTGCCGGTTGCCCCGCAGTCGCTGCCGACGAAGGTCAACTGGGGTGGCAGGCTGTCGCTGACGTCAATCGCTGACGCATCGGATGGGCCATTGTTGGTAACGGTCAGCGATTTCTGGAACGTGCTGCCGACGACCAGCGGATTGGCCGCCGTGTGGGTCTGCGAGATCGCCAGATCCGCGCTGGCCGGCGCACCATCGTTGTCGATGATCGACAGCACGATCTCCGGGGGCAACGGGCTGAAGGTGAATACCTGGTTGATGTCCGGACCGGAGGCAACTGAGTAGATGTGGCGAACTTCCAAGTCGCCGATCTCCACCGTTTCCGTGGGCTCGGTCGCCGTGTCGTCGAAGACGGTGATCGGAAAGGGTGCGACGTTCGAATCGATGTTCGAGGCGAACTGCGTCACGCTGGCCTGCACCATCGTGGGTGATGTGGGTCCCACGTAGTCGTTGCCGGCCGTCGCGGTGCCGCCCGTGGTCGTGAAGGTGACTCTGACGCGGGGATTGAGGCGGTTCTCGCAGTAGGTCAGCACCCGGA
>JBKJSW010000093.1:0-10644 GCA_046595765.1 Ahniellaceae bacterium | reverse complement strand
TGGACCGCAGTATTCAACATGTTCGCCGTCAGCGTTTTCTGGAGCTACATGCGGACGTTTTCGATGACCGCAGTGCTCGCGATTATTACGGCTACATCGGCGCCGCCGGCACCATCGGCGCGTTTACCGGGCCCCTCATCACCCGCTCACTGGTGGACAACGTCGGGGTCGGCAACTTGCTGCTGGTGTCGGCGGGTTTCCTCATGCTCTGCGTGGTCTGCATCCTGCGCCTGCGCCGGTGGGCGCTGTTGCGCGAGGTCGCGCGCGGCGAGCTGAGCGGCGACACCGCGATGGGCGGCTCGATGCTCGCCGGACTGCGGCTGGTGTGGGAGCAGCCCCTGCTCCGCGCCTTGTCGATGCTGCTGTTTTTCGGCGTCGGCGTCGGCACGCTGTTGTACAACGAGCAGGCGGCGATCGCGCGAGCCTTCTTTGACAACGACGAGGCGCGCACCCGCTACTACGCGAATGTCGACCTGGCGGTGAACGTCCTGACGATCCTCGTGCAAGTGCTGTTGACGCGCTCGCTCCTGCGCAGATTCGGTATTGGCCCGCTGCTGCTGCTGCCGGCCTGCGCCATCCTGATCGGCTTCTCGCTGCTGACCGCTTCGCCATTGCCGCTGCTGGTCGCTATCGTGCAGGTCGTGACCCGAGCAAGCGAGTTCTCGCTGTCGAAGCCGGCGCGCGAAACGATCTACACGCGTGTCGACCCGGAAACGCGCTACAAGGGCAAGGCCGTCATCGACACCGTGATCTACCGGAGCGGAGACTTGAGTTTCGTGTGGTTGCACAAGTTCCTGAGCGCCTTCGGCTCCAAGTTCGTGTTCGCGGCCGGCATCGCGATCGCGAGCGCGATGGCGGTCGGTGCATGGCGCGTGTTGCGCGAACAGGCGAAGTTGCCCGGAGCCGCTTCGAGGATTGCACCGTGAATCGCGCCGGCTGGATTCTGCTTGCGGTGCTGATGGGACCATGGCTGCCCTTGGCCGCGCAGGAAAGTGTCAGTGGATGGGCTTCGAACTGGTACGTCGGCGCCCGCCAGGGAGTCGTCGCGTCGAACCGGGAATTGCGCCACGACGGCGACATCACCAGCCTGCAATTCGGCCGTCGCCTCGGCGAGGCCTACGAGGTGGAGGTGGAGCTCGCGCAGGATCGTCTCGACTTCGGCATCGACTACGGCCTCAAGCACCGTTCGGCGCAAGTCAACCTGCTAATGGTCAACCGCGAACCCCTGTGGGATCCGTATTTCCTGATCGGCGTCGGCGCGATCGAGTTCGACTCACCGGTCGGAGAACGCGAGGGCACCGATGCCCTGGTGGCGGTCGGCATCGGTGGTACCTGGGAACTCGTCATTCCGCAGCGGGTGCTGGTCCGGGCAGACCTGCGCATACGCTATGACCTGGACGACACCGGACAACCGGGTGAGGACAGTCGCGGAGACGGCATCTTCAGCGTCGGTTTCGTGGTCCCGTTCGGCAGCAGCGACTGACCAGGACGAGGTCGCGCCAAAGCGGGGCGATTGCCAGCCGCGGCTTGCATTTGCGGCATCAGGCCGACACGAGCCGGACCGCGACTTCGCGGCCGAGCAGGCACGCTGCCAGCAGTTCCCATCGGATTTCCTGCGCCGCGGTGAATTCGTTCCAGGCTTTGAACTCGTGCGCTTCGTAACCGGGGTAGCCGAGCAAGTCATCGAAGACCACGACGCTGCCCGGAACCAGGTGAGGGCGCGCGTGCGCGAGCACCGTCTGCGTCGAACTGTAGAGGTCGCAATCGACGTGGAGCAGGCGAATGGGCTCGGGATGCGCGGCGAAAAACGCCGGTAACGTGTCCTCGAACCAGCCGGCGTGCAAGGTGACTCCGTTCGCCGCCTTCGGCAAGCGGCCAGCGGTGCTGTAAGCCCCCATGGGTTCGGCGGCGTTCCATGCTTCGGGCAAGCCCTGGAAGCTGTCGAACCCGTGAACCTTGCCGTTGCCGCGCTCGGCGATGATGCGCAGCGATCGACCGAAATAAACACCGCATTCGATCATCAAGCCATCGACCGACGCGTCGTCGAGACCCGCCAGTAGCACGTCGACGGGTAATCCCACGTGGGCCTGGGTGGACCCGGCATGACGCAAGGCCCAGCGCAGGCCGGCGTCGCGCGCGTGCGCGCGCGGATCAGTGCGCTGCGGCAGCAGCGAAGCATCTCCCGCCTCGATCGCCGACAGGGCGACATCGAACTCGACGCACAGGGGATCGTCGCCATGAGCGGCCAGCATCGCGCGCGCCTCGTCGACGCCCGCCGGCACGCGCTTCAGCGCGCGATGCAAACTCAAGCGTGCGGAACTCACTCCGTGCGCGCTCGCCGTGTCCAGCGCCTGCGCCTCGATGTCAAAGCGGGTCAGCATCGAAGCACCGTGCACAAGGGCCAGAAGTGCGTCGATGTCGCGTGGATCAGCCGCATGCGCGCGTTGGAAAAGGTCCAGCGCCAGCTCGTATTCGCCACACATCCACGCTCCACGGGCGAATGCGAGCGCCGTGGGCATGGCAGAGTCGGCGGCGTGAGCCTGCGCCAGCCCCGCCAGCCACTGGCGGCGGGCGGCGTCCAGCGCCATGGGATCTTGCAGGTTCGGCATTGGGTGCAGGTGCGTGCGTCAGCGTGGCAAGGATAGCCTTGTTCCGCTGTGCCGGCGCCTCAGCCCTGTACGAGCGGCACGGCGAAGAGTACGGCACCGAGCACGAAGACGACGGTCAGAGCGTGCACGCCCGCATGCCGGGCTCGCAGGAAGAGCCATTGCTCAAGCGTGCGTCCGATCCAGAACACGACCATGAAAGCCAGCACGGCTCTGCCCAGCGCGGTACCGCGCAACTCTTCAGGAAACGCGAGGCAGGCGGCAGCCACGCCCAAGAAAAAGTAGATGAGGCGAAGGTTGATGATCTGGACAATCGCGCGGTTCGCCAATGTCGTGGTCGCAAGCGTCCGCGGCCAGTCGAACAATTTCCAGAAGCCGGCGTGAAACGCGGCGAGCGCTAGCGAATGCAAGGCGCAGGCGAGCAGCCGGGGGTCGCGCACGGTGTCCGGTCCCGACGGCTTCCGAAGTTCGTGACTACGCCGCACGCGCCGCGTACGCGGCGCCCAGTTGCACCGAGGCCGCCGCACGCAGTTCTTCGCTGTCGAAGTCGTCCACGCTGATCGTGTCCAGCGTCATCGCCCGCAAGTCTTCAAGCTGGCGGCGTTCGGTTTCGCTGATCCAGCCTTCGCGCACCCCTTCGTCGAGCTGTCCATCGAAGTCGAGCGCCTCGATGTCGTGCTGCTTCAGCGCTTTCAGGAACTTGCGCTCCAGTGGCTCCGCCGACACGAACTTGGCGAGGTAACTGTCGATGCGACCGGCAGGATTGTTGGCGCAGGGCGTGAGGAAAACGCCGTGGCGCAATCGATCGCGGGCTTCGTTGGGCGAGAGCAGTACGCTTGCCGCCCGATGTCCCAGGCGATCGGATGGCGGCTGCGCGCGACGACCCCACGGAAACACCATGAGCCACAGCAGCCAGCCGACCGGTCGAATCGGGAAATTGCGCAGGGCGCCCGACAGTGCGACCTCGATTTTGCAGGTTGCGTCGTGGAACGCCCAGGCGAGCAGCGGCTGGTCCGTCGCGGGTTCGTCCTGGTCGTGGAAGCGCTTGAGCATGCTGCTCGCGATATACAACTGGCTTAGCACGTCGCCGAGTCGACCGGAGAGCTTCTCCTTGAACTTGAGCTTGCCGCCGAGTAGCAGCATCGACGTATCGGCGAGCAGGGCAAGGCACGCCGAGTAGCGATTGAGCTTGCGATAAAAGCGCCGCGTGTAGTCGGTGCCGGGCGCGCTGCCGATCCCGGCTCCCGTCAGGCCGAACCACCAGCTGCGAACTGCATTCGACAGCGCGAAACCGATGTGCCCGAACAGGGCCTTGTCGAAGTCCCTCAGTCCCCGGGCGCCGTCCGGATCCTGCGCGGCGCGCATTTCCTTCAGCACCCATGGGTGGCAGAGGATCGCGCCCTGGCCGAAGATCATGAGCGAGCGCGTCATGATATTGGCGCCTTCGACGGTGATGCTGATCGGTACCGCCTGCCAGCCGCGTCCCAGATAGTTGCGGGGGCCGAGGATGATGCCCTTGCCGCCGTGGATGTCCATGGCGTCACGGATGACTTCGCGTCCCATCTCCGTGCAGTGGTACTTCGAAATTGTCGAGGGCACTGCGGGCAGTTCGCCGCGGGCGACCGCGCCCGCCGATGCCTCGGCCAATGCGCTCACCGCGTAGGCATTGCCGGCAATCCGCGCGAGTGCTTCCTCGACCCCTTCGAAGCGGCCGATCGAAAGACCGAACTGCTTGCGGATGCGTGCGTAGGCTCCCGTCACCGCGGCCGCCAGCTTGACGCCGCCGCTGGCGGTGGAGGGCAACGTGATCGAGCGGCCGATCGACAGGCACTCGACCAGCATCTTCCAGCCTTGGCCGGCGCAGGCTTCGCCGCCAATCAGTTGCGACAGCGGTATGAAGACGTCGCGACCGCGCACCGGACCATTGTGGAACGGCGTGTTGAGCGGGAAGTGACGACGGCCGACCTCGATGCCCGCGGTGTCGCGCGGCAGCAGGGCCAGTGTGATGCCGATGTCGCGCGTGTCGCCGAGCAATGCATCCGGGTCGTACATGCGGAACGCGAGGCCGATGATCGTCGCCACGGGCGCGAGCGTGATGTAACGCTTGTCGAACGTGAGCTTCACGCCGACGACGTTGGCGCCGTGCCATTGACCCTTGCAGACGATGCCGTAGTCCGGAATGGAAGTCGCGTCGGATCCCGCGAAGGGCCCGGTGAGGGCGAAACAGGGGATTTCGCGACCGTCGGAGAGCCGCGGCAGGTAATGGTCCTTCTGCTCGGCGGTGCCGTAGTGCATCAGCAGTTCGCCGGGCCCGAGCGAATTCGGTACACCTACCGTCGAACTCAGCGTGGAAGAAACCGACGCGAGCTTCTGGATGACCTTGTGGTTGGCAAGCGCCGAGAAGCCAAGGCCGCCATAGGCCTTCGGGATGATCATGCCGAAGAACTTGTGCCGACCGCAGAATTCCCAGATTTCGGGCGGGAGGTCTGCCAGAACGTGGGTGATTTCCCAGTCGTTGGTCATGCGGCAGAGCTCTTCGCAGGGCCCGTCGAGGAATGCCTGCTCCTCCGCGGTGAGCGAGGGCTTCGGCAGGTCCAGCAACTTGCGCCAGTCGGGCTTGCCCGAGAACAACTCGCCTTCGAAGCCGACCGTGCCCGCCTCGAGGGCGACGCGCTCGGTTTCGCTCAATGGCGGCAGCAGCTTCGTGTAGAAACGCAGCAGCGGGCGCGTGATCAGCGGTTGGCGCGCGAACGGCAACAGCAGCATTGCCGCGGCGATGACGGCGAGTACGCCGACGATTTCGACCAGGAGGCGTGGCGCGCCGCCCCACCAGGCGACAGCAAGTACAACCGCCACCGCGCCGAACCACGCAGCGAGTCGCCAGCGGTGATAGGCGGCGAGGGCGGTCACCACGACCAGGGCTAGGATCAGAAACAAGGCGGTGAGCATGATCGATTCCTGGGTCTCGACGTAACCAACTGTAACGCGATGGATGGGCACCGCGACGCTGCGAAGGATGGCGCTACCCCCCAAGACCACCGGGTAAGGCATTGGACACCATACGCATCAGTATGGACAACTTGGCGCGTGCGTGTCAATCAGTTACGGTGCTCCATCCTCGGCAGATGGCGCGGGCAATGGGCAACAGCGCCGAACGCAGCCGTTTGTCGGCCAGCGATTGGGAACAGGCCGCCCTTGAACTCATCGAAGAGCAGGGCGTCGCAGCGGTCACCGTGGAACTGCTCGCGCGCCGGCTCGGCGTCACCAAGGGCAGCTTCTACTGGCATTTCGCGTCGCGTGATGCCCTGCTGGACGCGGCCCTCAAGCGCTGGGAGCTCGCGGACACGGAGGGCGTCATGGCACAGGTGGACCGCATCGCAGATCCCCGCGAGCGCGTGGTCGCGCTGTTCCGCCACACCAGCCATGAAATCCGCGACCACGTGATGTTTTCCGCGCTGCTGCGGGCGATCGACCATCCCGCCGTGCAGCCGGTCATGCAGCGGGTTTCGCAACGCCGCGTGGCCTATCTCGCTGCGGCGCTGCGGGCGGCAGGCCTCGAACGCGCGGTGGCGATGCAACGGGCCCAACTTGCCTACGCCGCCTACGTGGGCATGCTGCAGTTGATCATGCAACGGATGCTCCCGCGTCCCGCGCACGACGATTTCGAGTCCTTCGTCCAGCACGTCATCGACGCGCTGGTGCCTCCGCCGAAGGCCGGGGACCTCGCCCCTTCCTGAGTTGCGTGCCGGCCGGGCAGTCGTTACCGTCCAGTCATCCCACCCAGCGCTCGCCCTCGCCGCAGGGCCGAACACGGAGCCTCGCCGCACGATGACGAGTCAACTCGCCGCCCTCAACGAGTGGGTCGCCCAGACGGCCAGATTGACGCAGCCGGATCGCATCCACTGGTGTGACGGCTCGGCGGCCGAGGACCGCGCGCTCAAGGCGGAGATGGTCGCGAGTGGCGACCTGATCCCGCTCAATCCCGAGTCGCATCCCGACTGCTTCCTGCATCGTTCGGACCCCTGCGACGTCGCGAGGGTCGAGCACCTGACCTACGTCTGCGCCGCTGAACGCGAGGATGCGGGTCCGAACAACAACTGGATGTCGCCGGCCGAAGGCCACGCGAAGATGGATGCGCTGTTCGCCGATTGCATGCGCGGCCGCACGCTGTACGTCGTCCCGTACTGCATGGGTCCGATCGAGTCGCCGCTCGCGCGTTGCGGGGTCGAGATCACCGACTCGCCTTACGTCGTGGCCAACATGCGCATCATGACGCGCATGGGCGCCGCCGCACTCGCCCGTATCGAGCGCGATGAAACATTTGTGCGCGGTCTGCATTCAACCGGTGAACTCGATCCCGAGCAGCGTTTCATCATGCACTTCCCCGACGAGCTCTCGATCAAATCCTATGGATCCGGCTACGGTGGCAATGCGCTGCTGGGAAAGAAATGCCACGCGCTGCGCATCGCCTCGCACCAGGCGCGCGCGGAAGGCTGGCTCGCGGAGCACATGCTGATAGTGGGCGTGGAAACGCCCGCTGGACAGACGCATTACATCGCGGCGGCATTTCCGTCCGCCTGCGGCAAGACCAACCTCGCGATGCTCATCCCGCCCGAGTCCTACCTGCAGGCGGGTTGGAAAGTCTGGACCGTGGGCGACGACATCTGCTGGATGACGCCAGGCGATGATGGTCGCCTTTGGGCGATCAATCCCGAAGCCGGCTTCTTCGGCGTCGCGCCCGGCACCAGCGCCGCCACCAATCGCAACGCGCTCGACATGCTGGGACACGATGCCATCTTCACCAACGTCGGCGTCACTGCCGACAACCAGCCGTGGTGGGAAGGCCTTCCCGGAGAGGCTGCATTCGACTGGCAAGGACGAGAGCTGAGCAACGGGTCGTCGGGTGTCGCGGCCCATCCGAATTCGCGCTTCACCGTCAGCGCGCGGCATTGCGCGAGTTGGACCGAGCGTGCCGAAGATCCGGCCGGCGTGCCGATTTCCGCGATCATCTTCGGCGGCCGTCGCGAGTCGCTCGTTCCCCTCGTGTTCGAGGCCCGCGACTGGACCCACGGCGTGATGGTCGGCGCGTCGATGGCGTCGGAAACGACCGCCGCGGCAACCGGTGCGGTGGGCGTGGTGCGGCGCGATCCGATGGCGATGAAGCCGTTCTGCGGCTACAACTTCGCCGATTATTTCGCGCACTGGCTGTCGTTCGACACGCCCGCTGCGTCGCTGCCGCGGATCTTCCACGTCAACTGGTTCCGCAAGGGCGCCGACGGCAAGTTCCTGTGGCCCGGTTTCGGCGACAACCTGCGCGTGGTCGAGTGGATGCTCCGCCGCATCGAAGGCAGCGTCGACGCGATCGACACGCCGATCGGCTACCTGCCGCAGATACAGGACCTCGACCTCGTCGGGCTGAAGGCCGGTCGCGACACCGTCGAGGATCTCATCGCTTTCGACGAGGCAGGTTGGCGCGCCGAGCTCGATGCGATCGGTGGATTCTTCGAGGAATTCGGCGTGCGCATGCCACCGGTGCTGCGCGAGGAAGTCGGCCACATGCGCGCGCAGCTCGAACAGGCGCGGGTCGCCGCGTAAGGGGCAGGGCGGCCGGTAGTCCGTGGCAGGCACAGGGGTGCGTCGATGTGCGCGTGTCTGGCAGGCGCTCTGGCCCGGATTCCAACCTTTCCGGCGGCGTTGGCATCCTAATTTTTGCCATGCATGCTGCCGTCTCCGTCCTTCACCAGCCTACGCGAGTGTTGCCCTGCGCGCCGACCAACGCACCCGTCACGCCGGCCCGCGTGGACCCTGATCGCCAGGATGTCCACGCCGCCGTACGCGGTGACATGCGTGCGTTCGAATCGCTGTATCGCCGTCATGCGGGCCGCATCCATGGTGCGCTCCGCCGGTTGGCGGGCCAGGACGGCGCGCGCGCGGAGGAATGGACGCAGGAAGCCTTCGTGGTGGCGTGGCAACGGCTTTCGAGCTTTCGCGGCGAAAGCGCCTTCTCGACGTGGCTGCATCGCCTGGCGGTCAATGTCGCGCTGATGAGCCTGCGCTCGACGCGGCGCGGCGATATTGCCCATGTCGACCTAGACGACGACATTGCCGACGCGTCCGGTGGCTGGACACCCGATCCCGGCCTGCGGCTAGATCTCGCCGATGCGGTCGCACGCTTGCCCGATGGCGCGCGAGCCATTCTGGTTCTGCACGATATCGAGGGCTGGAAGCACGAGGAGATCGCGCGGCAGCTGGGCGTTGCGGTCGGCACGTCGAAAGCACAGTTGCACCGCGCGCGCGGACTGTTGCGCAGACATCTGGAAGCAACGCCATGAACGAGTTCGAATGGCGCAGGCAACTGCGCACTCTGCACACCGACGTCGAACCCGGGCCGCAGGTCTGGGCGGGCATCCTGCACCGCATCGAGGCTGGGAACGCCGCCGCGCCTTCGAGTTTTACGGGCACCGCCGAAGCGCGCACGCGAGCGGCCAACTGGCCCTCTCTTGCCGCGGCGGCAGCGGTGTTAGTCGCGTTCTCCATCGCCCTTGTCGCCACGATCCCGCGCCCCGAGTCGCCAGGCGTTGCGAAGTCGGTTGCGTCGGAGGCCACGGAGCGACTGCGTGCCGCAACGGTTGCCGATCAACGGATGGAGTCTCAACTGGCGCGCAATCCGGTACTGGCCGCGACCGATGCCGAGTTGCGCGAGTTGCAGGAGCAACTGCGGCGCGCGCTCGTGTCGCAGCCGCAATCGCCCAGGCTTCAGCGCATGCTGATGCGCACGCAGGACGAACGGCGTCGACTGTTGCAGTACCAGTCGCAACTGGGCTAAGCGCATGCCTCGACTCTGTTCCCTAAAGCTTTCTTGCGCCTGGCTTGGCCTCCTCGTCGCGAGCGCGTCTGGCTCGGCGGAGTCGATCGACCGCGAGTGGGGGCACAGCGGCAACGGCAGCGTGACGATCGACAACGCCTTCGGCCGCATCGAGGTCATCGGCTGGCCGGAATCGCGCGTGCGGTTGCAGGCCGAGCTCGGTGCAGGGTCGACGCTGGTCGTCGGCAACGCATCATCCTCGCGATTGCGCTTCGCGGTGAAGCATCCGGATCGCAGCGGCCGACCGGCCTCGGGCGCAGCGTCGGACCGCGGCTCGCGGCTGGTCGTGCACGTGCCCTTCGGCGTGGCGCTTGCCCTGACTTCGGTCACCGCCGACATCGACGTCAGCGGCATCCGCGGGTCGCCCATGGTGGCCGTCAACACCATCAGCGGCGACCAGCGGCTCGCGTTCACAGCACGCGCGGCGCGCGCCAAGAGCGTGAGCGGGGACATCGGCGTCAGCGGGGCCGCTGCGCGAACCGCGGTCGCGAGCATCAGTGGTGATGTCGTACTGCAGGACTTCACCGGCGCCGCGGACGTGTCGATGGTGTCCGGCGACCTCGGCATCACGCGTTCAAGCTTCGGCGTGCTCGATCTCGAGAGCGTATCCGGTGACCTGGACATCGACGCGACGCCCTTGCGCGCCGCGCGCTGGACCATCGAGTCGCTCGGGGGCGACATCGACGTGCGTGGCGTCGATTACGGCCGCGTTGCGGTGACCGCCGAATCTTTCTCGGGCAACATCGATTCCGGCGCCCAGGCGATTGGTGTGCGACGCGATCGCGCGGGCATGGGCCAGACGCTGCAACTCGAACCGCCGGGCGCCGAAGCCCGCATTGCCATCGATTCTTTCAGTGGCGACATCCGATTGCACGGCGCGCGTTGAATACGCTTCAGCCCCGGACGATCGGCAGGGGCGCCCACGCCCACCGGCGAAGTATCATCCCGGCATGAGCGCACCTGATCCGACGCGCCCCGCTTTTCGCGAGCATCTGGTCAATGGCCTGCGGATACGGGTCTTCGACGGTTTGTCGAAGGACATCGGCGAGTTCGAACGGGCGCTTGCGCGTGCCGCCTTCAAGCGGACGGAAATCGCGCGCCCGGACACGGCCCAGTTCCGCCATTGGGTGATCGAGCATCCGCTGGAAGCGCTGCGTCGGCAGGACATCTTTG
>JBKJSW010000123.1:0-6480 GCA_046595765.1 Ahniellaceae bacterium | reverse complement strand
AATTTTCCAAGATCGTGATTGGCACTGCCGTCGAAACGGCGCTCACCGTGTCCCACCGTGAAACCGACGAGGCGCTCGCCACTGCGTGCGAGCTGTAGCAGCGCTGCGGTGAAACTGCGCTCGTCGAGCTGCGTCATGCGCTGCGTGCGCTTGCCGTAGCGGATCTCGAGATCGCCGCTGGCCTGGGTGGTATCGAAGGACAGGCGCAGCCCAGGTTTCGCGCGCCGGTAGCGCTCGACGAACTTGGCTACGGGTTCGCGCGCCGGGCTCGACTCGGGCAGGTGTGCGACGACTTCGATCGCTGCGGGCATTGACGCAAGGGCGGCGCGGCTCGCGGCGCTCAACTCGGCGCGCGTGCCGAGCGTGAGGTCGCGGCGGGCGTCGACGAGCCAGGCGGCCATGAACAACGCACCGAGAAGCGCCAGCAGCAGCAACCACACGGCGGTTTCGCGCAGCGCCCGCATCAGCCGCGCGCCTTGAGCCAGATGACCCGGCGCCAGGCGACGACCAGCATCGCGACCGTGACCGCGGTCAGCCAGATGGCATCCCCGCCGCTTGCCACACCGCGCAGGAAAGGTCCGACGTGCGTCGGCATCGCCAGGAAATTGATCAGTCCATCTGTCACGCCGCGTGCGCGTGCGGGCGCGTCGACCAGCCACAGGAAGAACTCCACCGCGTAGGCACCCGCAGCGGCGAGCGCCGGCTGCCGGAACACCGCGGAAGCGGCGATGCCGATGGCGCCGAGACTCGCGGCGAACAGCCCAAGTCCGAGCGCCGCGGCAACCAGCCTGCCGCCATCGAACACGCTGCCTGCAGCGAGCGAAGCGGCCATGGCCAACGCCATGGCAGCCACCAACCACAACAGCGCGCTCGCGCCGAGCCACTTGCCGGTCACGACGGCGAGCGGTCGCACGCCCGCGGCGTGCATCGCGTCGAGCGTGCCGCGGCGATGTTCGTCCCCGATGCTGCGAAGCGTGATCAGCGGCGCCAACAGGAGGAGGATCCACGCGGTGTTGGCGAGATGCGGCGCGACGACCAGTTCGCCCACGCCGGGTGCGTCGGCGACGGCGGCGCGCTGCTCGACGCCGTCGGTGAATGCGTCGATGCGATGCAGGAATCCCCAGGCCAGCATCGCGCCCGCGAACGCGAGCAACAGCCAAGCCGAACCGTTGCGCCACGTGCTGCGAAAATCGAACGCGGCGATGGCGATCACGTTGTTCATGCCGGCGCATGCCTGGCTGCGGCCGCGGCCTGCTGTTCCCGACCGGCCACCAGTGCCGCAAAGCGACGTTCCAGCGCGTCCTCCCGCGGCCGCAGCAGCACCACGCCCACACCCTGCACGGCCGCGTGCAACGTGATCGCACCTGCGCGCGCGGGTTCGATAGTGACCCACCAGTGCCGTGTGCTCTCGCCCATGGCGATTCGCTGCGCCGCCAACGGCGCCCAGAAGGCTTCGTCCACGCCCCGCTCGAGCAGGACTTCGACAGCGTCGTCTGCCAACCACGCGTCGAGCGCGCCACTGAAGGCGATCGCGCCCTCGTGCAGCACCGCGACTTCATCGCAGCAGGCGCGCACGTCGCCGAGCAGATGCGTGGAGACGATTACCGCCGCGTGCTCACGTAGCGAGCCTATCCATGCGCGCGTCGCTGTCGCCTGGACCGGGTCGAGCCCGGCAGTCGGCTCGTCGAGCAGGATCAGGGCCGGCTCGTGCAGCAGCGACTGCGCGAGCCCCACGCGTTGTTGCTGGCCGCGCGAGAGTTTGCCGATCAGGCGATGCGCGAGCGCGCCGAGATCGCAGCGCGACAAGGCGCGCTCCACCGCTTGCCGCGCGCGCACGGAACCGAGACCGCGCAGGCGGGCGGCGAATTCGAGCGATTCGCGCGGCGTCGCATGCAGGTACAGGGCAGGATGTTCCGGCGCGTATGCGACCAACTCGCGCTGCGCCCGCGGCTCACGTGCAACGTCGCGTCCCTCTACCCGCACGCGGCCGCGATCGGGGGCGAGGATGCCCGCGAGCAACCTGAGCGTGGTGGTCTTGCCGGCGCCGTTGATGCCCAGCAGTCCGAGTATGCGGCCGCGCTGCAGGGAAAAATGAACGTCGCGCACCGCCTCGATGCGGCCGAATCGGCGCGCGAGGTGGTCTACTTCAAGGAGGGAGGGAAGTGCGGTGGACGACATGCGCGGCGATTGTGGCACCACTCGACACGAGCCTGAGCGGCGGCGTCGGCCGCCTTCTTCTTCGCCCACGCCGACCCCATTACACTTCCAACCTGCCCGCCGCGCGAACTTCCCCCATGCACATCTCCCTGGCCGACCACGCCGCCCATGGCCTGACCGGTTCGCACTGGCTCGCGGTGCTGCTGACGTTCGCGGTCATCGCGCAGCTGACTATCCTGTCGGTGACCCTGTACCTGCATCGCTCGGCCACGCATCGCGGTGTCGACTTCCATCCCGTGATCGCCCACGTCATGCGCTTCTGGCTGTGGTTGACCACCGCGATGGTGACCAAGGAATGGGTAGCGATTCATCGCAAGCACCATGCGCGCTGCGAGACCGAGGACGATCCGCACAGTCCCCGGTTCCATGGCATCGGCAAGGTGTTTTTCCACGGCGTCGTCCTTTACCAGCAAGCCTGCAAGGATCGGGCGATGATCGAGCAGTATGGGCAGGGAACGCCGGACGACTGGATTGAACGCACGCTCTACACGCCGCTGCCGGCGCTCGGCCCGACCGTGCTCGCCGTGTCGCTGGTGATCGCGTTCGGGTTCGTCGGCCTGGCGATGTGGGCGTTGCTGATGCTGGTGATCCCGGTCGGTGCCGCCGGCTTCATCAACGGCCTCGGCCACTGGTGGGGCTATCGAAATTTCGAGACGCCGGATACCGCGACCAACCTGACGCCGGTCGCCTTCCTGCTTGGCGGCGAGGAACTGCACAACAATCACCATGCGTTTCCGAGTTCGGCGAAATTCGCCCTCCGGAAATGGGAATTCGACATCGGCTGGTGGGCGATCCGCGGGCTGCGCTTGTTCGGCCTGGCGCGCGTGCTAAGAGAGGCTCCCGAACTCGCGATCCGACCCAACGTGTCGCTGCCCGACGCGGAAACACTCAAGGCCCTGGTGGGGCATCGGGTGGGTGTCATGACAGGTTATTTCCGCGAGGTGATCAAGCCCGTGCTGCGTGCCGAGTTCGATCGCTCGAGCGCGGCCAGGCGCGCTTTGCGCCGTCCCATGCGCAAAGCGCTGCTGGACGACGGACGCTGGCTCGATGGCGGCGCGCGCGAGCGATTGCGCGCCTGGCTCGCCGAGCGGCCGCAGGTCGCGCTGGTTGTCGAACACCGCAGGCGGCTGCAGGTCGCGATCGAGCGCTCGGGTCGTTCCGCGGAGGCCACGCTTGCCGCGGTCCAGCAATGGTGCGCCGAGGCCGAAGCCTCCGGCGTCGCTGCGCTCGAAGTTTTCGCCGCGCGCCTGCGTGGCTACCAACTCGTCGCGGCGCCTCAGCACGCCTGACGCGTTCGCGCGCGGTTCTTCACTTCATTCCTGTCCCGTCGGGAGAGGAACCGAGGGAGAGGCTTCGACTTCACCAGCGGTCTGGATCAAGCACTGACCTCCTGGCAAGTTCGTACCCTCTACCCAACCTGTCTCCCGATGGGAGAAGGGCTCAGAATCAGCGCAATACTGGCGCAGGGATTCGCGCGCGGAGATTGCGATGCCGACCAAGGTGCAGAACCCAGCCGTACGCCGCGCGCAAGTCAGCGCAGCACTAGCACGCCGCGCGTACGCCCGATCAATGGCGGACCCGCATGAATTCTGGAAGGGCGTCGCGGAACGCGTCGACTGGTATCGCAAACCCACGCGCATCAAGGACACCTCTTTCGCCGCGGAGGATTTCCACATCCGCTGGTTTGAAGACGGCGTTCTCAACGCAAGCGTCAACTGCCTGGATCGTCACCTGGCCACGCGGGGTGAGCAGCCAGCGCTGATTTTCGAGCCTGACGACCCGGCACTTCCTGCGCAGGCCATCAGTTATCGCGAACTGCACGCGCGCGTCTGCCAGCTTGCCAACGTGCTCCGCGCCCGCGGCGTCGGCAAGGGCGATCGCGTCACGATTTACCTGCCGATGATCCCGGCGGCGATTGCGTCAATGCTCGCATGCGCACGCATCGGCGCGGTGCACTCCGTGGTCTTCGGCGGCTTCGCGCCGCGTGCCATCGCCGACCGCATCCAGGACTGCGGTTCCAGGCTCGTCATCACTGCCGACGAGGGACTGCGGGGCGGCAAGGCGATACCGCTTAAAGCCAACGTGGATGCAGCACTTGAGTTGGCTGGCACCGAGTGCGTGGAAACGGTACTTGTGGTGCGGCGCAGGAACGCGCTGACGTCGCAGGCGTCGACGCATCGCCCCGCAGCGGGGCATGCGACCGACGCGGTTTGGATGAAATCTGACCGCGACTTCTGGCTCGCTCCCCTGACCGACGCGCAGCCAACAACCTCCGAACCGGAGCGCATGCAGGCCGAAGATCCACTGTTCATCCTCTACACCTCGGGTTCCACTGGCAAGCCAAAAGGCGTGCTGCACACGACCGCCGGCTACCTCGTGTACGCGGCGTACACCCACGAGCATGTGTTCGACCTGCGCGAGGACGACGTCTTCTGGTGTACCGCAGACATCGGTTGGGTCACCGGCCACAGCTACATCGTGTACGGCCCACTCGCCAACGGCGCGCGCAGCGTCATCTTCGAAGGCGTGCCGAACTATCCAACCGTTGCGCGCTTCTGGGAAGTGATCGACCGCCATGGCGTCTCCATCTTCTACACGGCGCCGACGGCACTGCGGACCTTGATGCGCGAAGGCGATGCACCGGTCCGCGCGACATCGCGCCGCTCTTTGCGGCTGCTGGGTACGGTCGGCGAACCCATCAATCCGGAGGCGTGGCGTTGGTACTTCGAAGTCGTTGGCGACTCGCGTTGTCCGATCGTGGACACGTGGTGGCAAACCGAAACCGGAGGCGTGCTGATGTCACCGCTGCCCGGAACGACCGCGTTCAAGCCCGGTGCGGCGATGCAGCCGCTGCCCGGCGTCAAGCCCGCGCTGGTGGATGCGAGCGGTGAACTCCTGGAAGGCGAAGCCACCGGCAACCTCGTGCTTGCGGATTCCTGGCCCGGCCAGCTGCGCGGTGTGTACGGCGAGCCGCAACGCTTCTTCGACACCTATTTCAAGACGTATCCGGGCTACTACTTCACGGGCGATGGGTGCCGTCGCGATGCTGACGGTGACTACTGGATCACCGGCCGGGTCGACGACGTCATCAACGTGAGCGGACATCGCATCGGCACCGCCGAAATCGAAAGCGCGCTGGTCGCACACGAGTTCGTGGCTGAAGCCGCCGTCGTCGGCTATCCACACGACGTCAAGGGCCAGGGCATCCACGCCTACGTGACGCTCAATGCCGGCGTGACGTCGAGCGATGCGCTTCGCGGCGAACTGGTCAGCTGCGTGCGGCGCGACATCGGGCCGTTCGCCACGCTCGATCGGTTGCAGTGGGCCCCGGCGTTGCCGAAGACCCGCTCGGGCAAGATCATGCGACGCATCCTGCGCAAGATCGCCGAGGCCGGCGACGAGCCCTTTGGCGCGGAGGCGCTGGGAGATACGTCGACTCTCGCCGATCCGTCGGTGATCGATGACCTGATCAAAAGCAGAAGGTGAGACTGGGCTGACCAGCGATCCGATGGCCGCTCCAGCGCCACCACGAAAAAGCCCGCCGGGAGGCGGGCTTTCCTTGTAGCTGGAAGGGGTCACGAAGCGCCTGGCTTCGAAACAACTACTTGATCTTGCCTTCCTTGTAATCGACATGCTTGCGCACAACCGGGTCGTACTTCTTGATCAGCATCTTGTCCGGAGTGGATTTCTTGTTCTTGTCGGTCGTATAGAAATGACCGGTGCCTGCAGTGGAAATCAGGCGGATCTTGTCGCGCTTGGACGCCATGGTGGACTCCTTAGACCTTTACGCCGCGAGCGCGAAGGTCAACAAGGATGGCGTCGATGCCGTTCTTGTCGATGGTGCGCATGGCAGCAGCGGAAACACGCAGCTTCACCCAGCGATTTTCGCTGGCGACCCAGAACCGGCGTTCATGCAGGTTGGGAAGGAAACGGCGGCGGGTTTTGTTCATTGCGTGCGAGACGTTGTTACCCGTCGTCGTCCGCTTGCCGGTGACCTGGCAGACTCGTGACATTGCGCACCTCGGTAATGTCGTGTTGCATCCCATGGCCTGGGAGGCGGCGGCCCCGGTGCGATGTGCGCACCACGCGGTTCGGGCAGGAGTGCCTGCGATTGCAGGCGAAACGCTCAAGGTCGGACACCGTGCGGTCCGGCCGTCGTCCATCTCCGGGACACGGAGACGCGGGACGCAGCGAGCCGGACATGGTACGGGGGCGATGGCGTCAGGACAACCTGCCCGGCGAGGTGGCGCCTCAAGCGTGAGG
>JBKJSW010000094.1:0-2789 GCA_046595765.1 Ahniellaceae bacterium | reverse complement strand
CTTCAAACTCGGTGAGGAATTTCTCGTGGTCGCGCTGGTGTGCGCGTTGTTCCTCTGGCACGTGCGCTCGGCGCTGGTCGCCGTCATCAGCCTGCCGCTCGGGGTACTGGCGGCTTTCATCGTGATGCATCAGCAGGGCATCAGCGCGAATCTTCTATCGCTCGGCGGCATTGCCATCGCCATCGGCGCCATGGTCGATGCTGCCGTTGTGATGATCGAGAACGCGCACAAGCACCTCGAACATTTTCGAGAGCGCGAAGGCCGCGATCCCGAGGGACCCGAACGCTGGCAGCTGATGGGCGACGCGGCGGGCGAGGTGGGTCCCGCGCTTTTCGTGAGCCTGCTCGTCATCACGCTCTCGTTCGTGCCCGTATTCGCCCTGCAGGCGCAGGAAGGGCGATTGTTCTCGCCGCTGGCCTACACCAAGACCTACGCGATGGCCGCAGCCGCAGGGCTGTCGATCACGCTCATCCCGGTGCTCATGGGCTATCTGATCCGCGGGCGCATTCGCTCGGAAGCGCAGAACCCGCTCAATCGAGCCATGATCAAAGGGTACCGGCCCGTGATCGACGCGGTGCTGGGCCACCCGCGCGCAACACTGGTGCTCGCCGCTGGCGTGCTGCTGCTGACCCTGGTGCCGTTGCTTCGACTCGGCAGCGAATTCATGCCGCCGCTCGACGAAGGCACCTTGCTGTACATGCCTACCGCGTTGCCTGGCATGTCTGCAGGCAAAGCCGCGCAAGTGCTGCAACTGACCGATCGCATGATCAAGACGGTGCCGGAGGTGGCGCATGTTTTCGGCAAGGCCGGACGCGCGGAAACGGCTACCGATCCGGCGCCGCTCGAGATGTTTGAAACCACCGTCACCTTCAAGCCCCGCAGCGAATGGAGGCCCGGGATGACGCCCGAGACGCTGCGCGAGGAACTCGATCGCGCAGTGACGGTGCCGGGCCTGACCAACCTCTGGGTGCCGCCGATCCGCAATCGCATCGACATGCTGGCGACCGGCATCAAGAGCCCGATCGGCATCAAGGTATCCGGGCCGGATATCAACGTGCTGGCCAAACTTGGCGACCGTATTGAAGAGGTCGCGAAGAAAGTGCCTGGAGTCAACTCCGTACTCGCCGAACGCGTGGCGGGCGGACGCTATCTCGACGTCGCCGTAAGACCGGAAGCAGCCGCGCGGTATGGACTCAGCCAGGCCGTGGTGCAGCGCCTGATCGCGACCGCGATCGGCGGCGAACCCATCGCCGAGACGATCCAGGGCCGCGAGCGTTACCCCGTCGTGGTCAGATATCCGCGCGAACTGCGCGACTCTTCGATGTCACTGGCGCAGTTGCCGGTGATCGCGCCGGGTGGCGTGCAGCTGACGCTCGGGCAGGTCGCGGATCTATCTTTCACCGATGGTCCGCCGATGCTCCGCAGCGACAACGCGCGTCTGACCAACTACATCTATGTCGACGTGGCGGGTCGCGACCTCGGCTCCGTGGTCACCGACCTGCAGCGGGTCGTCGGCCAGGAAGTGCCCATGCCGGCCGGCTATGCGGTCGGCTGGTCCGGACAATACGAGTATCTGAAACGGGCGAGCGAACGCCTGCGCGTGGTGGTGCCTGCAACGCTGGTGATCATCTTCGGCCTCATCTACTTCGTGTTCCGACGGGCGTCCGAAGCGCTCATCATCATGCTCAGCCTGCCATTCGCCCTGACCGGCGGCCTCTGGCTGATCTGGCTGCTCGGACACAACGTATCGGTCGCGACCCTCATCGGCTTCATCGCGCTGGCAGGCGTGGCGGCCGAGTTCGGCATCATCATGCTGCTGTATCTGCGCCATGCATGGGAGAAGCAACTGGCACTCAACGCGCACGCGGGCGAGGCCGAACTCGACGCCGCCATCCGCGAGGGCGCGGTGCAGCGGGTGCGGCCCAAGGCGATGACCGTCGCGGTTATTCTGGCCGGACTGTTGCCGATCCTGCTCGGCGGCGGCGCGGGCGCCGAAGTCATGCAGCGCATCGCGGCGCCGATGGTGGGTGGCATGATCACCGCGCCGCTGCTGTCGATGCTGGTCATTCCGGCCGCATACCGGCTGTTGCGGCGTCGCCAACTCGCGCTCGGCGCGCCGGCTTGATGGACGATCGATGAATCCAGCATTCTGGGCCCGACGCACGCACAAATGGATCGCCTGGGCGATCGGCTTGCAAGCGCTGCTGTGGATGGCGAGCGGCCTATACATGACCGTGATCTCGATTGCCATCATCCACGGCGACCACCTGGTCAAGCCCGATCCAGAGCCGCTGCCTTTCGGGCGAGACATTCTCACCTCGGACGAGCTCGTCGCGCAGCATCCGGGGCTCGAAACGTTTCGCCTGAAGCGCTTCATGGGGCGCGAAGTCTATGAACTGCAGGTCGGGGACGGCATCGAGTTGATCGACGCCCGATCCGGTGCCCGCCTGAGTCCGCTGGACGCTGCTGCTGCCCGAAAGCTGGCGATCACCTTTTATGCAGGTGTCGCTGCGGTCGACGCGGTCGAGTGGCTGGAAAAGGCGCCGCAGGAAGTCTCGACGCGTCCCGCGCCGCTGTGGCGGGTGTCGTTCGCCGATCGCAGCGAGACCACGCTGTATCTGTCGCCATACACGGGCGAGTTGCTCGCCAAGCGCCATGACCTGTGGCGATGGTTCGACTTCCTGTGGATGCTGCACATCATGGATTACGACACGCGCGACGACATCAACAACCGCCTGCTGCAGGTCGCCTCATGGGTCGGCGTCGTCTTTTCGCTCAGTGGCGTCTGG
>JBKJSW010000024.1:0-2798 GCA_046595765.1 Ahniellaceae bacterium | reverse complement strand
TGATCCGCCTCGTCAACCTCGTCATCCAGCGCGCGGTGGAAGCGCGCGCCTCCGACATCCACATCGAACCGTTCGAATCGCGCCTCAAGGTGCGCTATCGCATCGACGGCGTGCTCGAGGAAGTCGAGTCGCCTCCGGTCAACCTGACGGCGGCCGTGATCTCGCGCATCAAGATCATGGGCAAGCTCAACATCGCGGAGCGCCGCCTGCCGCAGGATGGCCGCATCATGTTGCGCGTACAGGGCAAGGAGCTCGACCTGCGCGTGTCGACAGTGCCGACGGCGCATGGCGAGTCTGTGGTGATGCGAATCCTGGATCGCGAGACGATCGTCTTCGATTTCAAGAAGCTGGGATTCACCGACCAGTTTCTGCCGCAGTTCATCAAGGTGCTGGAGCAACCGCATGGAATCATGCTGGTCACCGGTCCGACCGGCTCCGGCAAGACCACCACGCTTTACACCGCGCTGTCGCAGCTCAACACGCCCGACGTCAAGATCATCACGGTCGAGGATCCGGTCGAGTACCAGCTCGAAGGCGTCAACCAGATCCAGGCCAAGCCTTCGATCGGCCTCGACTTCTCGCATGCGCTGCGTTCGATCGTGCGCCAGGATCCCGACATCATCATGATCGGCGAGATGCGCGACCTCGAGACCGCGCGCATCGCGATCCAGTCGGCGCTCACCGGCCACCTGGTGCTGTCGACATTGCACACCAACAATGCGGCGGGTGGCATCACGCGCATGCTCGACATGGGGGTCGAGGACTACATGCTGACGTCGACCGTCAACGGCATCCTCGCGCAGCGCCTCGTGCGCATGATCGAACCGACGCATTCGGAAAAATACGAACCGCTACCGGAGGTCGTCGCCGAGTTCGGGCTGCGTCGTTTCCAGCCGGAAGGCACCATCTACCTGTACCGCCCCATTCCATCGGCGCTCACGCCGACCGGCTATCTCGGGCGCACCACGATCATGGAATTCCTGGTGATGAATGACGCCATGCGCCGCCTCGTGATGCAGCACGCCGGCATGGGTGAGCTCGAGAACGCTGCGCGCGAACACGGCATGCGCACGATGTACGAGGACGGCCTCGTCAAGGCGATGGCTGGCGTCACCACCATCGAAGAAGTGATGCGCGTCACGCAGGACTCCTGATTTGTATTGCCTTCTCCCTTCGGGAGAAGGTGGCGCGTAGCGCCGGATGAGGGGCCGACATTGACTCTTTGTCGATCAATCGTCATGGCAAGCTCCGCCCCTCACCCCTGCCCCTCTCCCGTTGGGAGAGGGATTCTTTGCCCCAAGCCGCGCAATGAACCCGAAATCTATGCCTTCATTCCGCTACAAAGCCGTAACGCCCGCGGGCGAAACCATCGAGGGCATGATGGACGCCGCGACCGAGCGCGAGGTCATCGGCAAGCTGCAGGACGCCGGCAACCTGCCGCTCGAGGCACGCGAGGCGACCACCGCGGGTGGCGGTGGCGTTTCCGCATTGCTGCGCCGGCCGGACATGGGTGCGGGCGAAATCCAGCGGTTCACGCTGCAGCTTTCGACGTTGCTGCGCGCGGGCCAGCCACTCGATCGCGCGTTGCAGATCCTCATCGATCTCCCCGACTCCGAGCGCAGCCGCAAGCTGGTCGAGCGCGTGCGCGAGTCGGTGCGCGGCGGCACGCCGTTGTCGACCGCACTCGAACAGCAGATGGGCGTGTTCTCGCGTCTGTACATCAACATGGTGCGCGCGGGTGAAGTGTCCGGCACGCTGACCGACACCCTCAGGCGGCTGGCGGACTACCTCGAGCGCAGCAAGGCGCTGCGCGACAACGTCATCAGCGCGATGATCTATCCCGCGATCCTGGTGGTGATGGTCGTCGCAGCGCTGGCGTTATTGCTGGTCGTCGTGGTGCCGCAGTTCATACCGATCTTCGAAGACGCGGGTCAGGAACTCCCGTTCGCAACCAAGGTCATTCTGGGTGCGGGCAAATTCCTCGGAACGTGGTGGTGGTTGCTGCTGGCGGGCACGGTGACGCTGGTCTGGTGGTGGCGCAAGCGCCTTGCGACGCCAGAAGGCCGTTTCGCCTGGGACGCTCGACTCCTGAAGACACGAATGGTCGGCGACCTGGTCGGCAAGATTGAAACGGCGCGGTTGGCGCGTACCCTCGGCACCCTCGTCAATAACGGCGTGCCGTTGCTGACCGCACTCTCGATCTCGCGCAACGTGCTCGGTAATCGGGTGTTGTCGGGCGCGCTGGAGCGCGCGACCGAGAAGGTCAAGACGGGCGATGGCCTGGCGCATGCGCTGACCGTCGAGCAGACGTTTCCAAGGCTCGCGCTGCAGATGGTGGGCGTGGGCGAGGAATCGGGCGATCTCGGCAGCATGCTGCTGCAGGTCGCCGACACTTACGATGTCGAAGTCAAAACCACCATCGACCGCCTGCTCGCGGCCCTGGTACCGGCAGTCACCATCATCATGGCGCTCGCGGTTGCCGCGATCATGATGGCGATCCTGCTCCCTATCCTGAACATGAGCCAGGCAATCGAATGAGGAATTCCATGGACGCAACGAACACCCAGGGCGTGCGGCTTTACCGCGCGCCACCCCTTGCAACCACAGGCACGCGCGGTTTCAGCCTGATCGAGATCCTGATCGTGCTGGTGCTCATCGGCGTGGTCGCCGGCATGGTCGCACGCAACGTCGCGGGAGGCCGCCAGAAGGGTCTTTACAGTGCCGCCAAGACGCAGGTGCAGCAGCTGTCCGGCAAGGTCGAGGAGTACGCGCTCGACGTCGGCAATCCGCCTGAGAGC
>JBKJSW010000113.1:0-8288 GCA_046595765.1 Ahniellaceae bacterium | reverse complement strand
GAGTTCGACACCCCCCTCCGGATCGAGGAACACGCGCGCTTGTTGCGCCGGCCGCACAGTGCGAATGAGTTCCGCCAGCCAGTCTCCCACCGCCATCGGCGCTGCGATCAACGGCACATCGGCTCGCCCGCACTGCTCGCTGGCGGCGATCACGACGCCGCGCCAATGCGACATGCGTCGCTCGCTGCGTTCCTCGCCGAGACGCACCTCGGACCTTTCGCTGTGCAGCGGCTGGATCGCGGCCACGCCGAGCTCCGTCGCCTTCTGCAGTATCCAGTCCATTTTCTCACCGCGCGCGAGGGCTTGCGCAAGCGTGATGCGCAGCGGCGATGGCGCGGCCGTCGCGATCTCGGCGTGCAGCGTGACGCGTGCACCGCGCTTGCCGGCGTCGATGAGGGTGGCTTCGAATTCTCGTCCGTGTCCGTCGAACACGCGCAACGGGCGCCCGGCGGCCAGCCGCAGCACGCGCACCAGGTGGTCCGCGGCTCCGGAGGGCAGTTCGTGCTCGTCGCCGGGATGCAACGACGCCGCCAGCAGTACGCGAGGAATACGCATGCCGCAATTCTGTCACGCGATACACATGGGCCGCCGGTCAACTTCGCGGCGTTCCAGCGAGCCTGATGCCCAGCATCAAAACTGAACGACGCCGCCGGGATTAACTGCTTGCAAACATCAGCTTGTGCATACTGCGCGCCCTCGCGGTCACCCCAGTGGTGACCGTGCAAGACATTGGAGTGATCGACATGCACACGACCCACCCCGGCAGCACACGCTTACGGCTCCTGCAAACCGCACCGGCTTTTGTGGTGCTGGCCGTCTTTGCCGCATGCTCGCGCGAGCCCGCACCGGGCACTCCGCCTCCGACCAAGACGCCCGCCAGCGCGGCCGTGGCGACGCCAGCGCCGGCCGCAACGCCAGGCTTGCCGGCTGATCGGATGGATTGCATGGGAGCGGGAGGAATTCGTTTCGCCATGGACTTCAATGCCGGGCAACCGCGCGCTTTTGAATATGCCAGCAGCAATCCCGCCGACCGCTCGATGATTTGCCGTTACTTGGCGAGCGAAGGCGACGCTACGTCCACTTGGCAACGCTCGCCGGACGGGCAGTTGAACGTCGAATTGAAGGAAGGCGCCACATCCGGGCCCGCGAGATTCATCTTCGCGCCGGATGCCGGGGGATGGCGCGTGCAGATCGTCGCTGCACCCAAGTCCGGATTGTGCTTCAACGTACCGCCGCCCAACCTCATGGTCCTCTCGGGTCGACCGGGCCAGGAATGTTCGCTGACCGCGCAGGGAGGTATTGCGGCCTCGGCCAATGCGGCAGTTGAACGCCAGCAACTACTCTGCGCCGCCGAGCGCGTAGACGTCGCGGTGCCCCCCTCGCAGTCACAGGATCCCGCGGCGATCTTTCGCGAACTGCCCGCAGGCATCGTTGGCATGAGTCCCGAGCGACGGGAAGCGGTGCTTGCGGTCGGCAGTGAGCGCATCGAACAGCTGGATGCCGGTGCCGGTTACCTCGCGGTGAAGCGCGAACTCAAGTCATTTGAGAACCGGGCGGATGCCGACGGCTACGTCATCGGGACCTACCGGGACGCGTCCGGTCGCACCGTGGCGGCGGTCGTGACCAACGGGGCCACGGGCGTCAAGCAAGGACTGTGGCGCGCCGATGCCAAGGGCTGGGAGAAAGTCGGCTGCGAATTGATCGACGACTATCGCGTCGATTACCAGTACATGCCGATGCCCGGCGGCAAGTCTCTCGAAGTCTTCGATCCCAATGGCCAGTCCACCGGTCGCCTGTCGTGGAATGGCGAGCGCTTCGTGGGCGCATGAGGCTCGGCCCGTTCGGGCCGGCGAACTGGAAGCGCAACCGCTGCCGCGTGGGCGTCAGCGCTTGCGCCGGACGAGCTGCACAATGACCAGCAGGATGATGGCGCCGATCAGTGCGCCAATGAATCCGGAGGGTTCGCCGGCCTTGTACCAGCCCGCCGCCTGGCCGATGTAAGTGGCTGCGAACGAACCCGCGATGCCGAGCAGCGTCGTCAGGATGATGCCCATGCGGTCGTTGCCCGGTTTCAGAAACCGCGCCAGCAGGCCGACGACGAAACCGATGAGGATCGTGGTGAGTATTTCCATGGTGCGTCTCCGGCATGCGTGATGGCGCAGAGTGTACGGCGTCGAGTTGACCGGCGGCTGACGACGAGACGACGACGGGAAAACCCCGGGACAGACCCCGCGCTACCATCCCCGGATGGATTTTCGCGCCGCGCCCATGCGACATTCCGCGCCCTTGTGGGTGCAGATCGTGTTCGGGTCGGCCTTGCTGCTGCTCTGCTGGTGGCCGGCCCTCGACCGCGCCGCCGAAGCGCAGATCGATGCGTCCCTCAAGCGCGCACTCGCGGCGTTCGCCATCGCGCGCGGGATCGATGCGGTCATATCCGCCGCGCAAGGCACCGAAGTGGCTTTACAGCCTGCTGGCGTGGGACTGACGCTGTCGCCCGGGGAACTGCTCGACCCCGTCAACGACCTCGTCGAACGCTTCTCCGGCATCATGCTGATGGCATCGGCTTCCCTTGGATTGCAGAAACTGCTGCTCAACGTCAGCGGCTGGACGCCATTGTGGATGTTGCTGAGCATCGCGATCGTCGCGTACTTGCTGCTGCGTATGGATGGCCGCGGCGGCGCACGCGTGGGCCTCGACTGGTTGCGACCGCTCCTGCTGGTGCTGTTGATCGTGCGCTTCGCGGTGCCGCTCTCGGCACTCGCGTCGGAAGCGGCTTACCGGGCATTCCTCGCCGACGAATACGACCAGGCGAGCTCGCTGCTCAGGAGCGAAGGCGATGCGATCGGCAAGGCGGCGAGCCGCGACAGCGCCCTGCCGCCACTCGCGAAACCCGGGCCCAAGGCGCCGCCCCCCACTCTGCTCGAACGCACCCGTCGCTGGTTCGGTGACGCGCGCGAGGCCATCGTCAACAAGATCGACGTGCGCGCCGCCCTGGAGCGCAAGATGCAGCGCCTCAAGGAAATCGCCAGCGAGATGACCGAGAAGATCATCGAGCTGATCGCGATCTTCATCATCCAGACGCTGGTATTCCCGCTCCTGTTCCTTTGGCTTTCCTGGCAGGCGTTGCAGGTAGGCCTGCCAGCGCTGTGGCGCCAGGCCGCGAACGCGCCGCGTTACGGCGAGCGCGATGCGCCACCCCGCCTGGCATCGCCGGAGGGCTGACTCCCGAGGAGCAGGTCAATCAGATGGATGCCGTCGCACCGACGTCGCCCCGGTTCGAATAGTGATCGGTGAGTACCTTGGCAACCGCCGCGGTGAGTTTCTTGCCCGTCGGGATATGCAGGAACTCGTTCGGGCCATGCGCGTTGGAGTGCGGACCCAGCAGCCCTGTCACCATGAATTGCGCCTGCGGGAAACGTTCCTGCAGCATGCCCATGAACGGGATGGTGCCGCCCTCGCCCATCGCGGCCGCCTTCGGCCCGAAGAAATCCTTGGACGCGGTATTGATGGAATCGGCCAGCCAGTGGTGCAGTGACGGCGCTGCCCATCCCTGCGAGGACTTTTCGACCTCGAACTCAACGCGGGCCCCGTACGGCGGCTCCTTCTCCAGCAGTTCCTTCAGTCGCGCCGAGGCCACGTTGGGATCGAGCGTCGGCGGCAGGCGTAGCGAGACCTTGACCGAGGTATAGGGACGCAACACGTTGCCTGCGTCCTCGAGCTTGGGCAGGCCTTCGGCGCCCGTGATCGACAGCGCGGGCCGCCAGGTTCGATTGAGCAGCATTTCCGTCGGATCACTGACCATCGGCTGCGTGCCGCCCGCCCATGGATATTTGTCGTACACGGTCGACCCCATCACCTGCGCGACTTCGCGGGCCTGGCTGATGCGTTCCGCCGGAATGTCGACGTACAAGACTTCGGGGCGGATGCGACCGGTCTGTGAATCCTCCAGCCGGTCGAGCAGGTTGCGCAGGATTCGAAAACTCGATGGCACGAGGCCGGAGGCGTCGCCCGAGTGGACGCCTTCCTCGAGCACGTTGACGCGGAGCGTGCCGCCCGCGATGCCGCGGAGCGACGTGGTGAGCCACAGCTGGTCGTAGTTGCCTGCGCCCGAATCGAGGCAAACCACCAGCGACGGCGTGCCGATGCGCTGCGCGAGGTGGTTGATGTAGAAGGGCAGGTCGTAGGAGCCGGATTCCTCGCAGCCCTCGATCAACACCACGCACCGCGAATGCGGCAGGCCGCGTTCGGCGAGCGCCATGATCGCGGTGAGCGACGCGAACGTCGCGTAACCGTCGTCGGCGCCACCGCGGCCATACAATTTGTCGTCGGCGATCACCGGCTTCCACGGACCGAGGTCGGGAGCCCAACCCGCCATCTCGGGCTGCTTGTCCATGTGCCCGTACAGCAGCACGGTGTCGTCGCCCTTGCCGGGTATCTCGATCAGCAGCAGCGGCGTGCGGCCCTCGAGCTGGATGCGTTCGACCTGCATTCCGGAGACGGGTTGGTCGCGCACCCAGGATTCTATGAGATCCATCGCCTCCTTCATGTAGCCGTGGTTGACCCACTCCGCGTCGAACATCGGCGACTTGTTCGGAATGCGGATGTATTCGCTCAGCTGCGGCACGATCTCGCGATCCCACATGTCGCTGACGAAATCGTAAATTTTGTCGTTGTGCATTGTGGCGTTCCGGCTGATTCCCAGTTGGCAAGTCTAGCGCCGCGTCCGTGGGCGGCAGGCGACGGCGAGTCGCGAGGCCGACTGGGCAGGCCGGGTGCGACATTTCGCACGCCCCATGTCGACGGCATCGCACGCAACCGCGGGAAGTTGCGCCCATTCGTCGGCGCTGACGCGCAGCTAGTTTTCCCACACCGACTGACTGTCGGTCGAACCCAACCCAATCCTCGGAGAGATCGCATGAACCTGATCAAGTCGCTGCTGCTGTCGCTGCTCCTCGCTTCGTCATTCGCCGTGACCGCCGGCGCGGCGGTCAACGTCAACACCGCGGACGCCGCAACCCTCGCCGCCGCCATGAACGGCGTCGGATTGGCAAAGGCGGAAGCCATCGTCGCGTACCGCAAGGAACATGGCGCCTTCCGCAGCCTGGACCAGCTCGCCGACGTGAAGGGCATTGGCCTCAAGACGGTCGAGAAAAACCGGGCACTGATCAGCCTGGGCGGCGGCGCCAGCGCGCCTGCCAAGCCGGCGGTCGCGACCCGCTGAGCGGACGTTCCCGGCGCAACGGAATGCGCATCTTCCCGTCCACCCGGACGGGAGGATTTCGCGCGTCAGTGGTTGCGCGGATCGCGCGTCCAGACGCCGTCCGCATCCACGCGCACGGGCATCACGACGATGGGCACCACGGCGGGGGGCGCCAGCACGGCGCCGGTGCGCAGATCGAAGCGCGCGCCATGGCGGGGACACTCGACTGCGAATCCGTCCACGCATCCGCCCGCCAGGTCGCCGCCGTCATGCGTGCAGACGTCCTCGACCGCATGGAATGCGCCGTCGACATTGAATACGGCAATCGCAGTGTCGCCATCGAACACCACGCGAAACTCCCCCGGGGCGAGTTCGTACCGAGCGGCGACGTATACCCAGTCGCTCACGAGTCCGCTCCGCCCAGGCACTTGCGAAGTGTTTCGAACCGGAGGTCGTCGCGCCGCGGCAGGCCGAAGCGGGCATCCCCGTAAGGGAACGGCGAATGCTCGCCGGTGCGTGCATAACCGCGGCGTTCGTACCAGGCGATGAGCTCGTCCCTGCAATCGATCACCGTCATGCGCATCTCGCGCGCACCGAACTCGGTCCGCGCACGCAACTCGGCTTCCGCCAGGACGCGGCGTCCCACGCCGTTGGCCTGCAGCGTCGGCGCGACCGCAAACATGCCGAAATAGGCCGCGTCAACTTCGCGACGCAGGTGGCAACTGGCGACGAGGGCACCGTCGCGTTCCGCGAGCAGCACGCGGTCGTGCGGCGACGCGACCAGGTCCGCGATGCTCGAGGCATCGGTGCGTTGACCCTCCAGCAAATCCGCCTCCGTGGTCCAGCCAACGCGGCTAGCATCGCCGCGATAGGCCGACTCGACGAGACTGACGACTGCGGCGACATCCGCCGGCCCCGCGATGCGGAAAGCAAGGTCCGGGATTGCAGTGGTGTTCAACATGGTCGCGTGCCTTGCTGGAGCGGAGCGTGCTCCACTGCTGTTTAAAATCCCGGCAAATTTCAGCCGAGCAAGCTCGGTTCTATAAGCGCCAGCAATCGGCGGAATCCAGCCGAGCACGCTCGGCTCTACAGGCCGACTCACTCAGCGCAAGAGCTTGAGGGACGCGGCAAGCGCGTCGCGGAAACGTTCGATCTCGGCATGCGTGTTGTAGAAAGCCAGCGACACGCGGCACGACGCGGTGATCCCGTAGCGCTGCATCAGGGGATGCGCGCAGTGGTGCCCCGAGCGCACGGCGATGCCGTGCGTATCGAGCAGCGTGGCGAGATCGTGCGCATGGATTCCGTCCACGACGAATGAGACCACGGGAACCTTGTCAGCGGAATCGCCGAGGATGCGCAGGCCGTCCACGCCCAGCAGCACCTCGCGAACGTGCGCATGCAGCTCGGCTTCGCGGACCGCAAGTTCAGGCCACGGCAACTCCGACAGCACATCGATCGCGGCGCCAAGTCCGATGATGCCGGCGATGTTGGGCGTCCCGGCTTCGAAGCGCTGCGGCGGATCGGCGTAGGTGGTCCCTTCGAAACTGACGGTCCGGATCATGTCGCCGCCGCCCATGAAAGGCGGCATCGACTCCAGCCACTCGCGCCTGGCCCACAACGCACCGGTACCGGTGGGACCGAACATCTTGTGACCGGTGAGTGCGTAGAAGTCGCAACCCATACGCGGCACATCGACCTGCAGGTGCGGTGCAGCCTGCGAACCGTCGATCAACACCGGAATGCCCTCGGCGCGTGCCAGCGCGCAGATGTCGCGCACGGGGTTGATCGTGCCGAGCGCATTGGAGACGTGCGCGAGCGCCAGCAGCCGGACGCGTCCGCCCAGTAGGCGGCGCGCGGCGTCGAGGTCGATTTCGCCGCGATCCGTGATCGGAAGCACGCGCACCAACGCGCCGGTGCGCTCGGCCACGAGCTGCCACGGCACGATGTTGGCGTGGTGCTCCATCACCGACACCAGGATCTCGTCACCGGGCTTGAGCCTCGGCAGCGCCCAGCTGTAGGCGACCAGGTTGATCGACTCCGTGGTGCCACGTGTCAACACCACGTCTTCACGCCGGGAAGCGCGCATGAATTTCTGCAGTTGCGAACGCGTCCGCTCGAAGCGCTCGGTCGCCTCCGCGCCCAGCGTGTGCACGGCCCGCGCGATGTTCGCGTTGTGCTCGGTGTAGTAACCGGAAACCGCATCGATGACGCGTTGTGGCTTGTGCGAGGTATTCGCATTGTCGAAATAAACGAGCGGCTTTCCGTGCACCGTTCGGCTCAGCGCCGGGAACTGCGCGCGGACGCGTTCCCAGTCGACTGCCACGGCGGTCGGCGTGGCGACTCCAGCCGTTCGCACGTTCATGCGAAGGGCAACTCGGCCAGCGCCGCGTCGACCGCATCGGCGAGGAGCGAGCGCAGGCGTTCGTCCGCAATGATTGCCAGCGGCTCGCGGCAGAATGCCGCCGTCAGGAGTCGTTGCGCCTCTGCTGCCGGCAGGCCACGCGAGCGCAGGTAGAACATCGCCGTGGGATCGAGCTGACCGACGGTCGCACCGTGCGCGGCTTTCACCTCGTCGGCGTGGATTTCCAGCACCGGCTGCGTGTCGATTTCAGCGTCGTCCGACAACAGCAGGTTGCGACTGGAAAGCCTGGCATCGCTGCCATCGGCACCGACATGGATGGTGATGCCGCCGCGGAAGACCACCCGACCGCGGCCGGCGCCAAGACCGCGCCAGGTGAGATCACAGGCGGTGTCGCGCGCAACGTGTGCGATGGCGAGCCGTGTATCGAGGTGCCGGCGACCTTGCGCGAGCTGCACGCCGTTCGCGAACAGTCTCGCGCCGCTGCCTTCGAGCCGCACATTGAGTTCGTGGCGCGAAAGCGCCGCACCGAGATCGAGGTCGAGTCGCTCGTAGCACGCGTCAGTGGCGATGCTTGCCTCGGTTCTCAACAGGCACGTGGCCGCCGCGGCCTCCTTCTGCAGGCGCACGTGCGTGAGCCGGGCACCCGCCTGCACGTCGATCCGTACCACTGCGTTCGCAAGATTCGCGTGTGCACTCCCGGCAACGTGATGCTCGACCACGGTCGCG
>JBKJSW010000066.1:0-4887 GCA_046595765.1 Ahniellaceae bacterium | reverse complement strand
CGAGGAACACGCATGGGACGGCGAGTGGTACCGGCGCGCGTGGTTCGACAACGGCGCGCCACTTGGTTCCGTGCACAGCGACGAGTGCCGCATCGATTCGATTTCGCAGAGCTGGTCGGTGCTGTCGGGAGCCGCAGATCAGGCGCGTGCGCGCCAGGCAATGGCGTCGCTCGACAAGCACCTCGTGCAACGCGACGCGGGGCTGATCAAGCTGCTGGATCCGCCCTTCGACCGCACTGCGCAGGATCCCGGCTACATCCGCGGCTACGTACCGGGCGTGCGCGAGAACGGCGGCCAGTACACGCATGCGGCGGTGTGGACGACCATGGCATTCGCGCAGATGGGCGACCTCGACCGCGCGTGGGAACTGCTGCGCATGATCATGCCGATTGCGCATGGCAGGACCGCAGCGCAGGTGGCGACGTACAAAGTCGAGCCCTATGTTGTCGCGGCGGACGTCTATGCGGTGGAGCCGCACGTCGGTCGCGGCGGGTGGACCTGGTACACGGGCTCCGCCGGCTGGATGTACCGGCTGATCGTCGAGTCCCTGCTCGGCGTGCAGCGGCGCGGCAACCAGCTCACGATCAGCCCTTGCATCCCGCGCGACTGGCCGTCATACCGGATCGACTATTACTTCGGGTCCACACGCTACCGAGTCGAGGTTCTGCAGTCGGACGCGCCGCAGTCGCCTTCCGTCAGCGTCGACGGCGTGGCCCAGGCCACCGGCGTCGTGACGCTGGTCGATGACGGCATTGAGCATGGCGTCACGATCACCCTGCCCCGGCCGCTTGCTTCCCGGATACCCGACGTGGCCTGAAGGTCATCGCGGCGCCCATGACGCCTCAGGCTTGCACTTTGATAAGTTGACAGTAGTTTCCGCGGCAACCATCCGATGGCCCAATTCCCCAGCACGCAATGGAGCCTCATCCGGCTCAGCGGCGATTCGTCTTCGGCGCGGCGCGCTGCGTTCGGGGAGCTCGCGGGGAATTACCGCGCGGCCATCCATGCCTACTTCCGCGGTCGGCTGGGCGTGCAAGCCGCCGACGATGCCACGCAGGCCTTCCTCGCCGACAGCTTCGAGCACGCCTGGTGGGCAAAGGCGGATGCGGGCCTGGGCAGCTTTCGCACGTTCCTGTTGATGCTCATGGCGCGGCGCGTGGCGCTGCTGCGCTCTGCCAGTCGGCCAGAGTGTGCTTCGCTCGATGCTGCGGATGCCGTGATCGATGAATCACGCAATGCCGAGGGTCGCTTCGACGCCCAGTTCGCGCTCGTCCTGACCGCGCGGGCCATCGAGGCGCTGCGCGTCGAGTACGCCGCGCGCGGCCGCGGCGGGCTGTTCGCGTCGCTGCTGCCGCTGGTGAGCGACCCGCCGCCGCATGGCGGCATCGGCGTCGCAGCCCGCGCCCTCGGATTGGCCCCGAACACGCTGTCCGTAGAACTGGGACGGCTGCGCGCAAGACTGCGCGAGCGCGTACACACCGAGTTGCGCGAATTGTGCGCGGACGACACTGCGTTCCGCGCTGATCGCGCGGCGCTGCATGACGCCATGGGTAGCGGGGCGTAGCGCGATGAATGCGGAGACGCCTGCGCGCGAACCGGCCGGCAACGACGCCGGTGACGCCGCGCTGCATGCACTTGCCCGCGCCGCTTTCGAGTCTTCGGGCGGGGATGCGGGAGCGTGCTGGCCAACGCTCGATCTTGAGGACGCGGAGCAGCGCCGGTTCGGCGACTTCGAGTTGCTCGAGGAAATCGGACGGGGCGGCATGGGTGTCGTCTACCGCGCGCGGCAGGCGAGCCTGGACCGGGAAGTGGCGCTCAAGTTCGTCGCCGCAGGCGTTGCGGACGGCGAGCACATCGAGCGCCTGCGACACGAGGCGCGGGCGGCAGCCCGGCTGGTACATCCCAACATCGTGCCGGTACACGAGGCGGGCACCATCGACGGCATCCACTATTTCGCCATGGCACTGGTCGAAGGCCGACCTCTGTCGGTCGTGGCACGCCACGAGCGCCCGTCGCAGCGTACGACCATCGCGCTGATGCTGAAGGTGTGCGACGCGATCGAATATGCGCACCGAATCGGCCTGCTCCATCTCGACCTCAAGCCCTCGAATGTGCTGGTCGACGCGCGCGGGGAACCGCTGGTCGCCGACTTCGGCCTCGCCCGCCGATTGGACGACGGCGGTGGCTTCACCGCAAACGTTGTGTCGGGTACACCCGGCTTCATGGCGCCCGAGCAGGTACTGATCCGCGAGCACCGGCTCACGGCAGCCACCGACGTCTACGCGATCGGCGCGATCCTCTACTGGTGCGTGACCGGCGTGTCGCCGCATGGGGAAGGGCATGCCGAAGAACTTGTCCGCCGCGCTGTCGCAGGCGAGATTTCACCGCCGCGCAAGCTTGTCGCTTCCGTCCCGCGCGACCTCGAGGCGGTCTGCCTCAAGTGCCTCGCACTCAATCCCGCGGCGCGCTACGCCAGCGTCGGCCCGCTCAGCGACGACCTGCGACGCCTCCGCGATGGCATGCCGGTCAGCGTGCGCCACGCGGGATTCCCTGAGCGGGTCGGCCGCTGGATGCGGCGTGAGCCAGCAGCGGCGCTCGGTCTCGGGCTCGCGGTGATGGCGCTGCTCGGTGGCACCACCGCGGCGATGTGGCAGGCACAACTCGCGCAGTCGGCGCGGGTTGAGGCGACACGCCAGCGCGACGCCGCCGTGGCGGCAGAGGGGCGCGCCACAGCGCAGCGCGATCGCGCCCTGCTCGCGACCGAGATGGGTGCGTTCCTCTATGCGAATTCGGGCCGCCTTGGCGCGAACCGCGATCTCGCGGAACGCCTCATTGACTGGTCGCGCCGCCGTCTGCCAAGCGACGATGTAGCCCAGGCCGAAGCGTTGGGCCAGTTCGCCAGCGCGGTTAGCCGCTTCGGACCGCGCGAGTTCTTCCGCTTCCTGTTTTCGCTGATCGAGGCGCAAGGCGCGGAGTACCGCAAGCGTGTCATGTCCGCTTTCGCCGCCAGCACCGGCCCGATGCGCCACCTGCATGTTGCGATGCTCACCTGGTCGGACCAGCCCGCGGGCGTCGTGCCCCCTGGGTACCGGCCGGCGATGGACGCGGCACTCGTACGAGCGCCGGAAGATGCCATGACCCTGCAGGTCGCTGCGCTGTTCAACACGGAAGGAGCCGACCGCGCACTGTATCCGCACGCGGCACTCGAACTGGTCCGCCGCGACCCTGCAAACCTTTACCACTGGTTGCTCGTCATCGCCTCCCCGGGCGAATCCGACCGTCGGGCGGCGCTGCGCCAGGCAGCGCGGCGCACGGCGTTCGACGATTATTCCCGCAGCGGATTTGCAGACTACGAACTCGCACTTGCCACGAGCAAAGTCGAAGTTCCGCCCCGCCTCGCCGCACCCTTGCGACTGCTGCATCCTGCTTACACTCCGCAGGAATCGATGGCGTCCTTCCAGATGCTGAGGGTCCCATTCGACCTGTGGCGCCGCGTCCGCAGTTTCTGCGACCCGGTCAATGGCGAAATCCACTCCGCGCGCGACCGCGCGGACTGCATCGAAATCGCCAAGGTCATGGCGCGATCGGACGCGAGCCTGGCGGCGCGCATGACGGGTGTCGCCATCATCAATTTGCTTGCGCCGGACACGCCACTGGCGCGCGAAATGCTGAAGCTACGTCGCAATTACGTTTACTTGCGTGAACAATTGTGGCGTCGATCGGCCAGAGAGGTCGTTCTCGAAAATTTCACGTTGAGGCGGCAGCTGTTGCGCCAGTTCGGCGAGCTCGAGGCGCTGGCGCGACAGGCGGACCGGGCCGGCATCGCTCGGCTGCCCCCGACAGATTGGCAGCCTGATTATCCGGAGGACCTGCCGCCACCGCCCCTTGCCACTCCCCAACCATGAACCGCAGAACGCCAGTCATCGGAGTACAACCCTCCACTTGAGAGTTTTTCCTTGGTGGGTGTCATATTTGCCGGCATTCTTCGTATTACTTGATGAGGGGCATGGTCCCCGCCCCCGCCGTCGCATCCCGCACGGCCTTCAGAGGAGCTACAGATGCGTACCCGTTGCCACGCTCAATACCTGGTCCCCGCGCTGTTCAGCCTCCTGGCCGCGCCCACCTTCGCTGCCAATTTTGTCGTTACCGTCGGCGGTTCCACGATGACTTACTCGCCCGCACAACTGACGATCAACGCCGGCGATACCGTGACCTTCACCAACGCCGGCGGTTTCCACAACGTCGTCTCGGACACCAACCTCTTCCGCTGCGCAGCCGGATGCGATGGGGTTGGCTCCGGCAGCGGCAATCCCACTTCAGCACCCTTCAGTGTCACGGTGCCTTTCAACACCGCCGGCTCGTTCGGCTACTACTGCGAGGTGCATGGAACGCCGGGCAGCGGCATGTTCGGCCGCATCACCGTGCAAGGCACCACACCTCCGCCAGCGCCGCTCGGACCGGGCTTCACGGGCGCCTGGTTCAACCCGGCGCAGGACGGCCACGGTGTGTTCCTCGAGGTGTTGCCTGGTAACCGCATGGTCGCGGCCTGGTACGTGTTCACGCCGAACGCCCAGCAAGCGTGGGTCGTAGGCGCCGGCACCATCACCGGCAACACCGCTGCCGTCGACGTGCAGATCGCGTCCGGCACGAGTTTCCCGCCCATGTTCAATCCGGCCCAGGTGGTGCGCACCCCGTGGGGCCGCCTCAACTTCACCTTCACCGACTGCAACACCGGACGCATGGACTACCAGTCGACTGTCGTCGGCTACGGCTCTGGAAGTATTCCGCTGACGCGCGTCACCCTGCCGGCAGGTCTCACCTGCACGCCGCCGGTCGGTGTGGCTCCGTAGTGAAAAAAGCGCGGCAGCTGGCTGCGCAGACGTTGGC
>JBKJSW010000298.1:0-5567 GCA_046595765.1 Ahniellaceae bacterium | reverse complement strand
CCACATGATGTAGCCGAGCATGGTGTTGATGAACATGTTCGGCTGGTGCATGTGGCAGCTCATGCACTGGCTCGAGGGGATGGCGCGCGTGAACACGTGGCGGATCGGGTGGCCGGGCTCGCCACGCGGGATGGTGGGATCGACCTGCTGCGATTCGCCGCGGTTGCCGTATTTGGCCCACACCGAGGAGTGGCGCGGATCGCGGTCATTGGCGTAGGTGACATGGCACGCCGAGCAACCGGACGAGCGGAAGTCACCGGGGTTGTCGTTGGTGCCAAGGAACCAGAGGTGCGGATCGTTGAGACGCGTCTTGTGGATGTTGAGCACCGGCACTGCGATGCGGCTGCCGGTGCCGGGGCCTCGATTGGACTGCCGGAAGTCGATGCGCCCTGGTTCCTCGAGTCGCTGCGTGAGTCCAAGCGAATTGGGCAGGCCGGTCTCGCCAAAACTCGAGCCGACGTTGCGGCCGCCGCGCTCGAACACGCGGAAGATATCCGCCGGGGGGACGGTTTCCCACGCGGGCAGTGGCACCAGCTTTTCGAGGATGCCGAGTCGCGCCATTTCCGGCGTCGGCTTTTCGGGGCCGTCAATGGAGCCCCATTTGCCGTCGCGCGTGTAGTACTCGCCGAGGATGTAGCGCTTGTACGGGAGGATGCCGTTGTTGTAGCTCGCGCCGCCCATGAGCATGGCGCTCGTGGACATGAGGCTGGTCTGATTGGCCTTGACGATTTCCATGTGGCAGGCTCCACACGACTCTTCTGCAATCCGAAGATCGCCCGGATTGACGAAGCGCACGAACTCCGGCGACTCCGCTGTCAGATCAGCGAAGCTGCCTTCCGGGTTGCGGCTCGCCGGGTACAACCAGCGGTCCGGATACGCCGGCAGCACGTGCGCCTTTTCCAGCGCATCGAAATAGGCCGGCGACCAGGGCAGACTCGGGACGTGCGCGTGCTCGCCGTAACCCGCCTTGAGGGGATCGGTGGAACCGATGGCATGGCGCATGTTGGGGCCTGCGCCGCCCGGACCGCGGATCGCGGCATTGCCACCGTGGCAGTCGGTGCAGCCCAGCACCACCGAAGGACTCGCGTGCATCGAAGCCGCATCGCTTGCGGTATGGCACGAAACGCAACCGCTGCTCTTCGCGTCTGCATCGGCGCGCGACTGGTGGGCGGGCGAGGGCGGTGCAGTCGTGTAGGTGCGCTCGACGGCTTCAACTTCCTTGGCATCAGCCGAGCGTGCGCCGAGCAGGACCGGCACCAACAGAGTCAGCAGCAATGTCGCGTAGCGAGCAGTACGTTTCATCAAGCTATTTCCTGCTTTCCCTTCTCGCCTCTGGAGAAGGTGGCGCGCAGCGCCGGATGAGGATTCGATTTTGCAAAGACTACGAGCGTGGAAATTGTTCGGACGCGCGGCAAGATCGAACCCTCTCCCCAACCCCTCTCCCGGGAGGGAGAGGGGCTCAGCATGTTGCGGTGTCTGCAGCCTCGCGAACATGGCAGCGATGTTGTCCAGTTAGAAGTTGAGGGTGACGTTGCCGAGCACGGAGTAGTAACTGTCGTCGTCGCCGTACAGGTCCTTGAGGCCGTCGCCGGGTTGAAGCAGCGCCGCGGACAGCCGCAGCACCACGTTTTGCGTCATGAAAGGCCGCCAGATCCAGGCCACCGAGGCGTCGGTGCCGATGCGGCGGTCGATCGGACTCTGGTTGCGGGCAACCTCCAGCACAGTCGTGTCGTCGAACCAGAGTTCGTTGACGTTGACCGACACACGGTGTTGCGCAGCCAGGTCGAAGTCGGCGCCGAGTCCGATCAGACGTAGACCGGGATTCTCGAAATTCGACTGGCCCTGTTCTCGCGACGAACGCAGACTCGGAATCAGTGAGTTGCGGCCCGACAGCGCCACGCCGCCACCGCCGATCAGCGGGATGTTCTGGCGAATCCAGTAGCTTGTATCGGCGCCGGCGAAAATCGGATTCTCGAAGATCGCATCGTATCCTTGCGAGACGTCATCGAATGGATCGTCGTCGCCGGAACTCCAGGCCAGGGATGCACGCGCGCGGATCCAGTCGAAGTCCATCGAGGCCTCGGCCGCGACGAAGCCGGCCTCGATGTCGGACGGCCGGCCGGTGAACGTGTTGTCATTGTTGCCAAAGGCGCCGTAGGCAGACACGGTCAGGTTGACGCGGCCGAAATGGCCATCGCCGTTGTAGCCAACGTACACAACGTCGTACTCGCGCAGCCGCTCGGTGCCTAGCGAAGAGGGTCGCTGGATGAAACCGTTGCTGTCGAAGAACGCTTCGTCCTCGCGGTTGCGGTTGTAGACGACGGTGCCCTGCGAGACAAAACCAATCGTCGGCCAATCCTGCCGATACAGGTTCGCGATGAATATGTCGTCGTCGCGAAGCCCTTCGGTAACGTCGTTGAGGCCCGAATTGAGGTCCTTCTCGACGCGGCGGAACCAAGCGAGGTTGTACTGCCACTTGTTGTTGTCGCGATTACCGAAAAGACGCGCGCCAAATTGCAGGTCCTGGAAGAGGAATCCGCGGAAGTCGCTCGAGAACGGCTGGATGCCGAAGCGGAAGGCGTCGAAGTCGTAACGGTCGGAAACGTCTCGCAGATGCCGATCGACGAATAGCTCCTGCACCGCCACGAAGTAGTCGTTACGGTCGTTGCCGAGGCGCGGATCGACTTGCAGGATGCGCAGGTCATCGACTTCGACGTGGTTGTACTGCACGCCAAGCGTGGCTCGGTATTCCCACTCCGGCGGCTTGAACGTCGTATCCCCTTTGAAGTACACGACGCCGGCCAGGAACGTCTGCGCAAAAATGGTCTGGTCGATGCCCGCAAAGATGTCGTTGGCGCCGGGCTCGAGCGTCCCTGAGGCCCCGACCGGCGTCGGGAGCGAGCGCGGTTCGATGATGGTGTCGGCGATGCCGACGAGGCTCAGGAACCAGTCCTCGCCGTGGATCGGAACGTCGCCCTTCCATACGTTCTGGTTGTAGGGGTCGTACCAGGGGTACTTGACCCCGAGCGTCTGCATGATGCGCCAGCGATCGGGGAGCGGAACGAATTCGCCTACCTGGTCGACGGGTGCAGGCTCGATGGCATTCGGATTCTGATCGGGATCCTCGACGCGCACATCGACCGGATGGCCGGGACGGCGACGCGGCGGTGCGAGAAACGGATCGTAGGTGTCGCCGGGCAGCAGCGCCGCGAAGTCGAAGAGGCCGCTGGCGGGGATGCTGAAATCCTGCGCACCAACGACAGCAGGCGCGAGCGTCGCGGCGATGAGTAGCGCCAGTGCGCGACGATTCGGGTTCAGGGCGCCCATGTCAGAGCCCCGTGCAGACATTGGCTTGCTGCGAGTTCAGGAAAGGCGCCTGCGGGCACTGCACATAACGGAGCCGCACACCCTGCGGCACCAGTTGATCCGAACGCCGGGAAACAGGCGCGTGGTTGATGCCGCCGACTTGAGCCGCGGCACGCGACAATCCGAGGAACGACACCATGTCGTCCTGATCCACGCCGTCGCCGGATACGCCGACGCCACCCACCAGCTGATCGCCGCGATAAATCGGCACACCGCCCGGAAAGATCTGGATGCCGTTGCGGATCTTGCTGCTCGCCATGCCGGTGCAGTTGCCCGTCACCTGAAGCAATGCCTGCGGCGCGCCGAGCGTGCCGTCGCGAAAGCCGATATAGGCGCCGAGAATCGAGGCGATCTTGTTGTTGACGAGGTCAAGCTGCAGGCCGGTCGAAAACGGGCTCCACTGTGGGAAGGGTTTCGAAAACGGACCCGGTCGCGTCATCACTATTCCGTCGGGAAAGTACGGGCGCGAGATGTTGGCGATCGCACGCGGAGTGAACGCCCACATGCCGTCACCGAAAATATTGGGCATTGCGAAGAATCCGCGAGCATCGGTCACGTAGTCCGCCAAGCGCACGCGCGTAGTGCCGGGGCTGCCGTTCGGATTGAGATACACCGCGTCGGGCGTGGCCGCGAGCTCGGCGGCTGCGTCAGGATCCGAAAAAAACAATGCAGTGCGTGCTTTTTGCAGCGAGACATCAAGACCGAACATCGGCGCGTCGCGCGTGCGGGCGACTCCGAGCACGCCGCCGTTGAGATCGACCACTGAAATCGACACGCGCGCCTGCGAATCGGTTGGCCTGCGGATTTGTGCACGTGCCTCGTTGGCCACGCCGAGGGCCTGGCTCAAGATCGCCTGCACTTCCGTCTGGGTCAGCGAACCACCGCCGAGACCGATCGCGCCGCGGGGCGGAAAGCGATTGGCGTTGAAATTACTGACCAGCACGAAGGCGTCGCGCCCGGGGAAAAACTCGGTGTCTGCGCGTACTCCGGATTCGGGTTGGCCGAATACCGTACCGCGCACGAAACCATTGGCTGCAACAAAAAACAACGGTACATCGAGTACCGCCCCGCTGCTGCCGAGCGTCGCAAACCCGGGTGCTGTTGCGGGATCGCGCGCCAGGTTGGTGAATTCGACGTCGCTGTAACGAAAGGTTTTGCCGTCGACCGTGATGCGTTCGCCACGGCGCTCGAGCGGCGCACCGAAACCGAAAGTCGCCGCCGTCGCGACCAACTCATCGATGTCGCGATCGAAATCGGAGGCGTCAAGGTCCAGTCCGTAAATGCCATCGGCAATGACTCCCACCCCGCCAACGACGGTCCCTTCCTTGTACAGCGGGAACCCGCCCGGATCGGCAGACAGCCCGAGCGGCGCGGGCTTCGGACCAAAGGTCACGGAGCCCGCAAATCCGATCAGGCCGAGCACCGGCGCCGGCAACGCGATCAGATCGGAACACGCGAGCTGCGAGAACTGCACACCGAACAACGGCCCGCCGGGCGAGTTGATTTCACGTGGGTTGAAATGCTGCTGCACAATCTGGTTGGCCGTACGCGTCGAGAACGCGTTGCCTTCGGAAGAAAGGTACGCGCCAGTGACGGCTTTCGAAATCGCCGCCAGTTCGGTCGGAATGATCGAAATGTTCTCGAGACCGCCGGTGACGCCGCGTTGCGAGGTGATCGTGGCGACCGTCCCCGCACCCTGCATGCGGTAGACGCCGAGCACGTTGCCGACTCGATCGACCACGGCGATCGTCGCGCGCGCATTCTGGGCTTGTGCCTCATTCACCGCCTGCGCGATAACGCGGCTCACTTCGGCGGTAGTGAGGAACGAGGTCGCGTTAACACACTGACCGGTGCATTCCACTGGCGCGGTGGGGCCGGGCGCCGGTGCAGGCGCGGTGCCGACAGGACTTCCGGAATTGCCTCCGCCCCCGCAAGCCGAGAGGGCGCAGGCAAGCGCAAGGATCAAACTCCCGCGTCGGTCACTGCCGTGGTTCGACCTAGACCCCATCTTTCCCCCTTCATCGCGATGTGGACGACATCAACGACTGCTCCCATTGTGCCGATCATACCCGCGGGAACAGCTTTCGGGGCAAGTCGCTAACGGCGATAACGGCTTTCGTCCGCGGATGCTTCGCGGCTCCCGGAGTGGGCATACAGAAAACCACTCAATGTATGAGTCTCGCCTTGGTGGGTGCCGGCAT
>JBKJSW010000411.1:0-6080 GCA_046595765.1 Ahniellaceae bacterium | reverse complement strand
GCGTTCTACACCTTCACCACCTACGTGCAGAAATTCCTGGTCAACACTGCGGGCTGGACCAAGCCCGCGGCGACGCAGCTGTCCACACTCACGCTGGTCGCCTTCATGTTGCTGCAGCCCGTTTTCGGCGCCCTGTCGGACCGTGTGGGCCGGCGACCGCTGCTCATCGCGTTCGGCGCGATGGGTGTGCTCGGCACCGTGCCGCTGATGAGTGCGCTCGCTCGCGTGCAGGATTTCTGGACAGCGTTCGTGCTGGTGATGGCCGCACTCACCGTGCTGAGCTGCTACACGTCCATCGCGGGCGTGTTCAAGGCGGAGCTGTTCCCGGCGCGCGTGCGCGCGCTCGGCGTGGGGTTGCCATATGCGATCGGCGTGTCAGTGTTTGGCGGCACCGCCGAATACCTGGCGCTGTGGCTGAAGTCGATCGGCCACGAAACCTGGTTCTACTGGTACGTCACTGCCTGCATCGGCGTTGCCCTGCTGGTCGCCCTCGTCATGCCTGATCCGCGCACGCACTCGCGCATTGTGGAGTAGGGGCCGGGCGCGCAATCCGATGCCCGTGCAGGACCGCCACGAGGCGCGATGCGAGGACTCACTGCTTGGGCGCTGCGGGAACGTTCGGCGTCGTCGCGGGAACGGTGGGCGGCGCGCGGCCGTAGTCGGCGTCGACGTTCGCGGCCAGCCACAGCAGCGCGGACCACGCCGCGACGTTCTGGTCGATCGAGGCCTTGTCGATCTTGTCCAGCGTGTCGTTGTCGGTATGGTGGAAATCGAAGTAGGTGGTGCCGTCCTGCGCCAGCGCGAACCACGGCGTGCCCTGCTCGATGAGCGGCGCGACATCGGAACCTGCGCCGTCCTTCCGGTCGGACCACTTGACGCCGATGGGTCCAAGCTCCGCCGCGATCGCGCGCACCAGCGGCAGCATGTTGGCCGCAACGCCCGCACGCAATTCGTAAATGCTTCCCGCGCCGAAATCGGATTCACCCACGAATACGTGCTTCTCGCCCTTGCGCTGCGCTTCGGCTGCATAGGCGTGCCCGCCCCAGACGCCCTGTTCCTCGTTCGCGAATGCCACGACGCGGATCGTGCGTGCCGGCGTGATGCCGAGTCGCTTGATCGCAAATGCCGCGCCGGCCGTAATGCCGATGCCGGCCGCGTCGTCGAGGGCGCCGGTGCCCACATCCCAGGAGTCGAGGTGCGCACCCGCGAGTACGATTTCGTCGCGCCGCGCGCCACCGGTGATCTCGCCGATGACGTTGTGCGACTGTGTCTCGCCGTCGAGGCCGACATCGAGCGCGAGGCGCACGCGTACCGGCACGCTGCGCTCGAGCATGTGCGAGAGCAGGTCCGCGTCGGGATTCGACAATGCTGCTGCGGGAATGGGCGTTTCAATCAATGGCAACCCCGACGCCGAATGCGGTGCCGCGGCCACGCGCTCGGCGTCGGCGAGCGCGTCCGTCAGCGACAGCCCCATGCCAGTGTGCGGCAGGCGCGCGTTGTCGGTGCCGATCGAACGGATCAGCAGTGCGACCGCGCCGAGCCTCGCCGCGACCGCCGCGCCCCCGGAACGCGCTGTCACCGCAACGCCATAGCCGCTGCCATCCTTTTCGCGCTGCATGCGATTGCCGATGAAGACGATGCGTCCGCGGACGTCTTCCGGGCGAGCCGCCTCGAGCGCGGCCAGCGTGGTGTATTCGACCACCTCGGCATCGATCGGCTGGCCGTCAGTGCCTTTGGAATACCCAAGCGCGCGTACGTGCAAAAGTTGCGGAAACGGCGATAGCACTTCTGCGTGCTCCGATCGTCGCACCCAGCGCGTATACGTCACCGGCTGCACCCACACGCGATCAAAATGCAGTTCCTCGAACTTGGCGCGCGCCCACGCCACGGCGCGCGCATCGCCCGGCGAGCCCGCCATGCGTGGACCGACTTCGGTGGTCAGCGCTTCCGCGATCAGGTACCCCTCGCTGCCGCCGAGCGCGGTGGCGCGGAGCTTCACAGCGATGGCGATGTCCTTCGGGTCGAGCAGCGCCGTGGGGCGAGCCGCGAGCGGGGCGGGGCTGTCGGCGCCGACCACTTGCGGCTGCGTCGCAACAGCGGAAGGCGCGGGCTGCGCCAGCGCGAAAGTCGCGCCGACGGCACACAGAGCCAGCGCAGCGGACCGCCGCAGCGTGGCGGCGCGCGGGAGCCAATGGCCGCCGGCGCGGTCGATCGCGCTTCGCGTCACGGTGCGCGCACGCGCAGCAGGTCGCGGATCTCGGTGAGCAACACGACGTCTTCCGGCGGCGCGGGCGGTGCCGCTTCGGGTTGCCGGCGGAAACGATTCACGGCCTTGACCACCAGGAAGATCGCGAGCGCGACGATCACGAAGTCGACCATGGTCTGCAACAGCATTCCGTACTTCAGCAGCACCGGGGCGACGATCTCCTTGCCCGCGGCATCGAGCTGTCCGGCCTTGAGCGTCACCACGGCCTCGGACAGGTCGAAGCCGCCGATCAGCATTCCCACCAGCGGCATGACGATGCCGTCGACGAAGGCGGAGACGATCTTGCCGAACGCGGCACCGATCACCACGGCCACCGCGAGGTCGAGCACGTTGCCGCGCACCGCGAATTCGCGGAACTCCTGCATCATGGACATGTCAGCCTCGCCGTCGCCTGGAGAACGCGCAGTCTAGACAGTCGCGCGCAATGCGTCATGTTCCCTTCTTCCTGCACAAGCGGGAAAAGGAAAAAGACTGCATCGCGTCACGTTTCGATGCGCAATTCGAGGCGGGCGTAGCCGGCGAACGTGGCGACGGCATGATCGCCGCGCACCAGTGCACCTACGCCCGCCGGCGTCCCGGTGAAGATCAGGTCGCCGGCGGCGAGTTCGAACAGTTTCGACAGCTCGTGCACGATCGCCGGCACGTCGAAGATCATGTCGCCGATATCGGTGCGCTGGCGCACCTCGCCATTGACCACGAGCGCGAGCTCGCCGAACGTCGGATGGCCGACCTTGTCCGCGCGGTGGATCGCGGACAGCGGCGCGGAATCATCGAAGCCCTTGGCAACGTCCCACGGCAAGCCCTTGGCCTTCGCCGTGGCCTGGAGATCGCGTCGCGTCAGATCGATGCCTACTGCGTAGCCGAACACGTGCCCGAGCGCCATTTGGGTCGGAATGTCGCGGCCGCCGCTGGCGAGAGCGACTACCAGCTCGACCTCATGGTGCAGGTTCGTGGTGGCGCTGGGATAGGCGATCGTCGTGCCGTCCGCGACCACGGCATCCGCGGGCTTCATGAAAAAGGTCGGCGTCTCGCGCTCGACCGGCGCGCCCATCTCGCGTGCGTGCTCGGCGTAGTTGCGCCCCACGCAATAGATGCGGTGGACGGGGAACCGCGCGGTCATGCCCGCGACCGCGACAGTCGGCGAAGGCAGCTTGGGGATCGCGAAAATGTCGGACATCGATGGCTTCCGGCCGCGGCAGGCTGCCGATAGTGCCACGGCCCGCGTCAACGGCTCGTCGCCAGAAGTGTCCGGGCTCGGCATGACCGCCTTCTTTGCCGAGGCGGCTGGCGCGGATGCGGGCGGCGGCGGAGCCATTGCCCGCGCGGGTGACGAGTGTCATGCGTGATCGGTGACGAATGGCGGGGTGACGCTGGCAGGAATGGCGGTCAGACTGGCGCCCTCGATGAAGGCACGCGTCCGCACGCAATGAACGACTCCGCCAACCTGCTCAACGAACTGCGCATAGATCGCAGCGCCGCTGCCCCGGCTCGCGGCGGCGCGCGCCTGACCGGGTGGATCGTGGGCCTGCTCGCCATGGTCGTGCTCGCCGCCCTCGCGGTGTGGTGGTTCGCGGGTCGATCCGCGCTTGAAGTCCGCACCGCATCCGTGGTCGCAGTCGCTGCAGGCAGCTCGAGTGCCGCCAGTTCCGTGCTCGACGCCACCGGCTATGTCACCGCGCGCCGCCAGGCCACCGTGTCGGCCAAGATCTCCGGCAAGGTGTCGGAGCTGCTGATCGAGGAAGGCCAGCGTGTCGAGAAAGGCCAGGTGCTGGCGCGCCTCGAGCCGATCGACGCCGAGGCGCAGCGCAATCTCTCGCAATCGCAGCTCGCCGCCGCGCGCAGCGAGATCGCGCGCGCGCAGGTGCAGCTGGCGCTGGCGGAGAAGAACCTGCGCCGTCAGCGCGAACTGCGCTCGCGCAACCTCGTCGCGCAGGCGACGCTCGACCAGTCCGAATCCGAGCGCGACGCGCTCCGCGCCGCCGTGGTCAGCGCGCAGGGCAACGCAAAAGTCGCCGCCGACAGCCTCACGCTCTCCGACATCGGCGTCGACAACACGGTGGTGCGCGCGCCCTTCGCCGGCGTCATCGTCGCCAAGGCGGCGCAGGAAGGCGAGATCGTGTCGCCAATCTCGGGTGGCGGCGGCTTCACGCGAACCGGCATTGGTACGCTGGTCGACATGGACTCGCTCGAGGTGCAGGTCGACGTCAACGAGTCCTACATCGGACGCGTCACGCCGAAGATGCCGGTCGAAGCGGTCCTCAATGCCTATCCCGAGTGGAAGATTCCGGCGGAAGTGATCGCCATCGTGCCGACTGCGGATCGCAGCAAGGCGACAGTCAAGGTGCGCATCGCGATGAACGTCAAGGATCCGCGCATCGTGCCCGACATGGGCGTCAAGGTCAGTTTCCTCGAGGCCGCCGCGCCCGTGGGCATCGTCCCGAAACGCCAGGGCGTGCGCGTGCCCGCTGCGGCGATCGTCGAGCGCGACGGCAGGTCCGTCGCATTCGTGGTCGACGATGGCAAGGCCGCGCTCCGCACGCTCGAACTCGGACGCGCCATGGGCGGCGACCGTCAGGTGCTGGACGGGCTCGGCGCCGGCGAAGTCGTGGTGCTGGATCCTCCCGCCGCGCTGGCCGACGGCGACGACGTGGAGCCTGTGCCCGGCGACGGGTCGAAATAACCGACTCGAGCGTTCCACGACCCGACTGCACCTGCACTCTTCTGATTTTTCCGAATTCCGACATCGATTCATCGCAGAGGCCCCGACGATGCCAAGCCTGGTTTCCATCCGCAATCTCACCAAGACCTACCAGCGCGGCCCGGAAAAGATCGAGGTGCTGCACGGACTCAACCTCGAGATCCCCAAGGGCGACTTCGTGGCGCTGATGGGCCCCTCGGGTTCGGGCAAGACCACGCTGCTCAACCTCATCGGCGGACTCGATTCGCCAACCGCCGGCGAGATCGAGGTCGGCGGCGAGCGCATCGATCGCATGTCGTCGGGCCAGCTGGCCAAATGGCGCGCAGCGCACATCGGCTTCGTGTTCCAGTTCTACAACCTGATGCCGGTGCTGACGGCGGAAGGCAACGTCGAGTTGCCACTTTTGCTGACGAACCTGACCGCCGCCAAGCGCAAACGCAATACCGAGATCGCGCTCGAACTGGTCGGACTCAAGGACCGCGCGCGGCACAAGCCGAAGGAGCTGTCCGGTGGCCAGGAGCAGCGCGTCGCGATCGCCCGCGCCATCGTGTCCGATCCGACGCTGCTGGTCTGCGACGAGCCGACCGGCGACCTCGACCGCAAGACTGCCGACGAGATTCTCGGCCTGCTGCAGATGCTCAACCGCGACCACGGCAAGACGATCGTGATGGTTACGCATGATCCCCGCGCGGCCGAATTCGCCACGCACACGGTGCATCTCGACAAGGGCCAGCTCGCCGGCCAGGCCGCGCATTGACCGCGCCCGGTTCGACGGGCACCTCGCCATGACCAGGACATCGCCATGACCCGGACCGGATTCGTCATCGCCAACCTGTTCCGCAAGAAGACGCGAACAGCGCTGACGCTGCTGTCGGTGATCATGGCTTTCCTGCTGTTCGGGCTGTTGCAATCTGTGAACGTGCTGTTCAACGCCGGTGCCGATTTCATCGGCGCGAGCCGTCTCATGACGCAGGCGCGCGTGTCGTTCACGCAGCCGCTGCCGATGCGGCTGCTGCCGCAGATCGAAGCGGTGCCGGGCGTCGCCCGCGTCAACTGGATCCAGTGGTTCGGCGGCGTCCTCGGCGAGAACTCGCAGGTCGTCGCGTTCGCCACCGA
>JBKJSW010000340.1:0-5066 GCA_046595765.1 Ahniellaceae bacterium | reverse complement strand
GACTGGATGGGCATCTCGCAGTTGCTGCAGGGCTACGCGATCAGCGACATGGGCGCGGGCAACTACAAGTTGCCGGTCATCTACCTGGTCATGCTGCTACCGCTCCTGTTCCTCGGCGCCGGCAAGCTCAGCCTCGACGCGCTGATTTCCCGGCTTCTGCGCGTCGGCGAGACGCGCCCATTCGTGGACATGATCGGCTGGGGCCTCGTGCTGCTGGCGCTGGGACTGCCGCTGGCAATGCTGGTGCCGCTGCCAGGACTGGCACTCGCGGCGCTCGGCGCCGTCCTGCTGGTGGTGCGGGGCGTGATCCTGCGCTGATTGCCGACTTCACGGAGTCGAACCATCGCAATCCGTTGACTCGCTGCAGGGTTGCCCCGGCTATCCTGCGGGCATGAGTGACTCGATCGCCCGACCTTCCATCGCCGCGCGTTTCCGCGGCTACCTCCCGGTCGTGGTGGACGTGGAAACAGGCGGCTTCGATCCCTTGCGGCATGCACTGCTCGAGATCGCCGCAGTGGTCCTCGAAATGGACGAGGACGGCATGCTGCGCCGGGGCGCTACGCATACGACGCATGTGGCGCCTTTCCCCGGAGCCCTGCTCGACCCGAAGTCGCTCGAGATCACCGGCATCATCGTCGACCATCCGCTGCGTTTCGCGGTGGACGAACGCGCTGCGCTCGATCATATCTTCGCGCCCGTGCGCGCCGCCGCAAAAGCGGCGGGGTGCCAGCGCGCGATCCTGGTGGGTCACAATGCCGCGTTCGACATGGGCGTGCTCAACGCCGCGATCGCTCGAACCCAGCACAAGCGCAGTCCGTTCCATCCCTTCTCGACATTCGACACCGTGTCGCTCGGTGGGCTCGCCTTCGGGCAAACCGTGCTCAGTCGCGCGCTCCAGGCTGCCGGCATCGAATGGGATTCGGCGCAGGCGCATTCGGCGATCTACGACGCCGAGCGCACCGCCGATCTGTTCTGCCTGATCGTCAATCGCTGGCACGCGCTGACGCGCGACGATCCGCCGGCCACCCGTCCCTGACAGGAGCGATCGCCCCCTCTTCACCGTCACGCTGTCGCGCAACAAACACGACCATCGTCGTCTTTTATAGGAGCGTTGCAGCATGCAACCGCGCCGGCGCCAGCGGTCGTCCGTACAGCCTGCCTGAGGCATGATGTCGCGCTCGGACCTTGCAGGACCTCCCCCGTGACGACATTCGCTCGCAGTCGAACCGCACTGCTGTTGACCACTTCAGTGATGGCGCTTGCGGCCTGCGCTGCGCCGCAACGGCGCGACGCGCGCGACGCCACCGCCACGGCTTCGGGCCCCGCCGCAATGGCCTATCCGGCGACACGGCGCGGCGAAGTGGTCGATGTCCACCACGGTGAACGCGTGCCGGATCCGTATCGCTGGCTCGAGGAACTGGATTCCCCCGGCACGCGTGCATGGATCGCCGCGCAGAACGCGCTGACGCAACGCTACCTCGCGGATGCCCCCAAACGCGACGCAATCAAGCAGCGCCTGACCCGGCTCTGGAATTTCGAACGCTACGCCGACGATCGGGGTGGAATCGTGCCGGTCGAGGCCGGCGGCCGCGTGTTCTATTCGAAGAACGATGGATTGCAGAACCAGTATGTCGTGTACGTGCAGGACGGCATCGACGGCGCGCCGCGCGTGCTACTCGATCCCAACGGCCTGTCGACGGACGGGACGGTCGCGCTGTCGTCGGTCGAGCCGAGTCGCGACGGGCGGCACATCGCCTATTCGGTCGCGGACGCCGGTTCCGACTGGATCGAATGGCGCGTGCGCGACGTCGACAGCGGCCAGGACCTCGCGGATCGCGTGAAGTGGTCCAAGTTCTCCGGCGCCTCGTGGGCGGCGGACGGGTCGGGCTTCTACTACTCCGGCTACGACGCGCCCAACGAAGCGTCGCGACTCAAGGACGTGAACAAGTTCCAGAAGGTATTCTTTCACGCGCTCGGCTCGTCTGGACCGGACCCCGTGGTGTACGAGCGCCGCGACCAGCCCGATTGGGGCTTCGCGGCAAACGTCAGCGACGATGGGCGCTTTCTGATCATCAGCGTGAGCCTCGGCACCGACGAGCGCAATCTGGTGTTCGTGCGAGAACTTCGCGATAGCGACTCGCCAGTGCTTGAATCCCAGCCATTTCTCGATCTCGTCGGCGAATTTCGCGCGGCGTACCAGTACATCGGCAACGAGGGTTCAGAGTTTTACTTCGTCACCGACGACGCGGCGGAGCGTTACCGCGTCATCGCGATCGATGTTCAGAAGCCGGAGCGGAAGGCTTGGCGCACCGTCGTGGCGGAAGATGCCAAGGCCACTCTGCGCAGTGCGGAATTTCTCTCGGGACGCTTCGTCGCCCACTACCTGCGCGACGCACGCAGCGAGCTCGTCGTGTTCGACCGCAGTGGCGCGCGGCTGGGCGAGGTTGCGCTGCCCGGGCTCGGCACCGTCGTCCCTGCCAGCGTCGGTGCCGGCGACAACTCGATGTACTTTTCCTTCATCGGCTTTACCGCGCCGCCGACGCTGTACCGGCTCGATCCCGTGGCGCGTACCGCGGCTCTGTTCCGGCAGCCGACATTGTCGTTCGATCCGGCGCGCTACGAAACGCGCCAGGTGTTCTACCCGAGCCGCGACGGCACGCGCGTGCCGATGTTCATCACCGCGCGCAAGGACGTCGCACTCGATGGGCAGAATCCCACGATCCTCTACGGGTACGGCGGATTCAACGTACCGGTCACGCCCTTCTTCTCGGCCAACACGATGGCATGGCTCGAGATGGGCGGCGTATTCGCCTCGGCGAACCTGCGCGGCGGCGCCGAATATGGGCGCAGCTGGCACGAAGCCGGCATGAAGACGCACAAGCAGAACGTTTTCGACGACTATGCGACCGCTGCGCAGTATCTCGCGCGCGAGAAGTGGACGCGCCCCGACCGGCTCGCGATCAGCGGGCGTTCGAACGGCGGCCTGCTCGTGGCCGCGGCCATGCTGCAGCATCCGGAACTGTACGGCGCGGCGCTGCCGCAGGTCGGCGTCCTCGACATGCTGCGCTTCCGCGAATTCACGATTGGCTGGGCGTGGGAGTCCGACTACGGCAGCGTGAAGGATGCCGACGAATACCGCGCGCTGCGCGCCTATTCACCGCTGCACAACATCAGGTCCGGAGTCGCGTATCCGCCCACGCTGGTGCTCACCGGCGACCATGACGATCGCGTTTATCCCGCGCACAGCTTCAAGTTCACGGCCGAGTTGCAGCATGCCTACCGTGGGCCCAATCCCATGCTTACGCGCATCGAGACGCGCGCCGGACACGGGGCCGGCAAGCCGACCACGAAGGTCATCGAGGAGTGGGCGGACATCTTCGCCTTCCTCGCCAAGACCCTCGCCTTCGATCCGGCCCTGTAGGAGCGCCGCGAGGTGCGAATGGACGGAAGGGATGAAATGATCGCGCCTTGCGGCGCTCTTACAATGCGCATGTCTGGCAACGAGGGGACACCATGATCCACGACAGCATCCTGGGCACCGTCGGTCGCACGCCGATCGTGCGGATCAACCGACTGGCGCCACCGAACGTGACGATGTACGTCAAGATCGAGGCGTTCAATCCGATGTCCTCGGTGAAGGACCGGCTCGCACTCGCGATCATCCTCGACGCCGAGCAGCGCGGCACGCTCAAGCCCGGCCAGATGGTGGTCGAGGCGACTTCGGGCAACACCGGCATCGCGCTGGCAATGGTGTGCGCCGCGCGCGGCTATCCGTTCGTGGCATTCATGTCCGAAACGTTCTCGGTCGAGCGCCGCAAGCTGATGCGCGCGATGGGCGCGAAGGTGCTCCTGACGCCCGCTGCCGACCGCGGATCGGGCATGGTGCGCCACGCGGCCGCCTTCGCTGCGAAGCACGGTGCCTTCCTCGCGCAGCAGTTCGAAAACCCCGCGAACCCCGCCTTCCATCGCAGCACCACTGGTCCCGAGATCCTGCAGGACTTCGCGGGGCAGCGCCTCGACTGGTTCGTCACGGGCTGGGGTACCGGAGGCACGCTGACCGGAGCCGGCGAAATGCTCAAGCTCGCCCGACCCGACATCCGCATCGCGGTGACCGAACCCGCCGGTGCGCCCTTGCTGGCGGGTGGCGAATGGAAACCGCACAAGATCCAGGGCTGGACACCGGACTTCGTCCCAAAGGTGCTCAACTCCAATCTCGCCGATCGCAACGTCCCCGTCGACGATATTGTTGCCCGCGATACCGCGCGCGAACTCGCACAGCGCGAAGGTATTTTCTGCGGGATCTCCGCCGGCGGCACGTTTGCGGCGGCGCTCGAAGTCGCGCGCAGCGCGGACGCGGGCACCGTGATCCTCGCCATGCTGCCGGATACCGGGGAGCGCTACCTCTCGACCTTCCTGTTCGAAGGCATCAACGAAGGTTCCGACGACGAGTGGCTCGCCAGCCTCGATCCTTGAACGCGAGAGGACCGTTAGGTCAGGTCGCGAACCTTCACCCAACCAGTGCGTCAGGTCGCCGCGCGACCTGACCTACAGGGCCGGCGATGTGCTCCCCGCACGTGCACGCAGCCCGCGGGCGATGCCGTACAGACTGATGAGGACCCACGCGGTTTCAATCACGAACGCGGAGAGGTTGAACTCGTAGACGAGCGAAACCAGTATGCCCAGCGCGCCGATCAGGTTGAGCAACTGGTAGCGAAGGTCGTCGCCCTGCATGCGTCCGGCCTGCAGCAGCAGATACGCAAGCAGCAACAGACCGACCCCCGCCAGCCCGATAACGTCGTACCAGGCGACATCGATATTCTGCATTTCATTCCTTGCGAGAGGGTCGTGCGTCTGGAACCTGCGCAGCCTTGGTGATCAGCGGCGCGGTGGAGTGCGGCGCTGGCGGACGGCTTCGAAAAGCGCAACACCTGCTGCGACGGACACGTTTAGGCTTTCGGCGCCCTTGTGCATGGGAATGTGCGCGAGATGATCGCAGCGCTCGGCCGTCAGCCGGCGCATGCCCTCGCCTTCGCTGCCCATCACCAGCGCCACGCGACCGCGCAGGT
>JBKJSW010000136.1:0-2763 GCA_046595765.1 Ahniellaceae bacterium | reverse complement strand
ACCGCGGTCTGGGCGTGGAATTCCGCCGGGAAACTGATCTTGAACAACACGTTTTCCATGACGTAGCTGCCGAAGGGCCGCTCGAACTCGAAGGGCTTGCCCTTGAACAACACGTCGTAGAACCCCCAGGTCTTGGCAGAGAGTGCGGATGGATAGCCCACGACGCCGCGCTCGACGGCGTTGAGGGCATGCAGGACGGCGCGACGACAGGCATCGCCTGCCGCCCAGCTCTTGCGCGGCCCCGTATTCGGAGCGTGCCGGTAGGTGCGCAGGGCGCCGCCGTCGATCCAGCTGTGGGAGACGGCGGTGACGATGTCTGCCTCGCTGCCGCCGAGCATCGCCGTCGCGACGGCGGTGGACGCCAGCCGCACCAGGATCACGTGGTCGAGGCCCACGCGGTTGAAGCTGTTGAGGAGTGCGTAGCAACCCTGGATTTCGTGCGCCTTGATCGCCCAACCGAGCGCGTCGCGCACCGTCAGGGGTGCACGGCCTTCGGCAATCGCCTTGCGCGAGAGGTAATCGCCCAGGGCGAGGATCGCGCCGAGATTGTCGGAGGGGTGGCCCCACTCGGCGGCCAGCCAGGTGTCGTTGAAGTCGAGCCACCGCACCTGCGTGCCGATCGCGAACGCGCCCTGCACCGGATCCAGTTCATGGGAAGTGCCGGGTACCCGGGCACCTCCGCGCAATGTCGCGCCCGGCACGATAGGCCCGAGGTGCTTCACGCATTCGGGAAACCGCAACGCGAGCATCGCGCAACCCAGTGAGTCGAGCAGCATGTAGCGCGCGGTATCGAACGCTTCGTCGGACTCGACCTTGTAGCTGCGTACGTAACGCGCGATGTCGACCATGGGTGCGTCCGGGTCGGGCCGCTGGGCGGAACGGATGTCGAGGTGGCTCATGCGGATCGGGGCCTGCGTAGCGTTGGTCAGCCCTCTAGTTTGCCAGACGCCTGCAAACTCTTGCATTCATCCCGCCGGCCTCTAGCCCTTCAGGCACGATGCCATCCGGCACTGCGCTGCGTCCGGTATGTCGGGCGAAGAGCGCACTTGCGCGCGTGCGCAGGGCGCGGCAAGGTGCGGACTTCCCCCGCGGGCGAACCCGACAAGTGAACTTCGCGCCGCCTGTCGATGCACCCTACCCGCATTTGTTGCGCCCGCTGGATCTCGGCTTCGACACCTTGCCGAATCGGGTGCTGATGGGATCGATGCACACGGGGCTCGAGGATCGGGCGTCGGACTACCCGAAGCTAGCTGCCTATTTCGCGGAACGTGCGCGGGGCGGCGTGGGTCTCATGGTCACTGGCGGCATCGCACCGTCCATCCGCGGATGGCTTGCGCCGTTCGGGGGAAAATTGTCCTGGCGCACGGAACTGCGCCGGCACCGCCTTGTCACCGCCGCGGTGCGCGCGGAGCAAGGACGCATCTGCCTGCAGATCCTGCACGCCGGCCGCTATGGCTACCACCCCCTGTCGGTGGCGCCGAGTGCGATCAAAGCTCCGATCACGCCATTCACCCCTTCGGCACTCTCGCCGCGCGGCATCGAGGCGACCATCGCCGATTTCGTGCGCACGGCCACGCTCGCCCGCGATGCGGGCTATCACGGTGTGGAAATCATGGGCTCCGAGGGTTACCTCATCAACCAGTTCCTGGTGGCGAGGACCAACAAGCGTTCCGACCATTGGGGCGGCGACGCCACACGTCGCGCGAGACTCGCGGTCGAGATCGTGCGCCGCACGCGTGCGGCCGTCGGCCCCGACTTCATCATCATCTTCCGCCTGTCGATGCTCGATCTGGTGAGCGAGGGATCCGACTGGGCGGAGGCCGTGGCGCTCGCGCGCGCGATCGAGTCGGCAGGCGCGACGCTGCTCAACACCGGTATTGGCTGGCACGAGGCGCGTATTCCCACGATCGTCACCAGCGTGCCGCGCGCGGCGTTTGCGTGGGTGACCGAACGCATGCGCCGCGAGGTGAGCATTCCGCTCATCGCCACGAACCGCATCAACATGCCCGATATTGCCGAAGCGATACTCGCCTCCGGCCAGGCCGACATGGTCTCGATGGCGCGGCCATTCCTCGCGGACGCCGACTGGGTCGCCAAGGCCAGGCGCAACGCGGCGCATACCATCAACACCTGCATCGCATGCAACCAGGCATGCCTCGACCACGTCTTCGCCAAGAAGCGCGCGAGCTGCATGGTCAATCCGCGTGCGTGCTACGAGACCGAGCTTGTCATATCGCCGGCCACACGCCCGCAACGCGTCGCAGTCGTCGGCGCCGGTCCCGCCGGACTCGCCTGCGCGACGACTCTCGCGGAACGCGGACACCACGTCACGTTGTTCGATGCCGCAACCGAAATCGGCGGCCAGTTCAACCTCGCCAAGCGAATTCCCGGCAAGGAGGAATTCCAGGAGACGCTGAGGTACTTCGGTGAGCGGCTGCGCACCGCCGGCGTCGAGGTGCGGTTGTCGACCGTGGCCTCGCCAGAGCTGCTGCGTGCCAGCGGCTTCGAGCACGTGGTGATCGCGACCGGCGTACAGCCGCGCCAGCCGGCGATCGAAGGCATTGGGCATCGGAGTGTCGCCGGCTACCCCGACGTGCTGACGGGGAGGTGCGTGCCAGGCGCCACCGTCGCGATCATCGGCGCCGGCGGCATCGGCTTCGACGTGGCGGAATTCCTGGTGCAACCCGCGCCGTCGCCGACCACCGATGTATCGCGCTGGCTGCGCGAGTGGGGCGTCGATTCAACGTTGACCGGGCGCGGCGG
>JBKJSW010000414.1:0-3291 GCA_046595765.1 Ahniellaceae bacterium | reverse complement strand
CCGATGAACTCACGGCGCTGCGAGAGGAATGCCGCCAGGATGCCGGAGACGTGCGGGGCGGCCATGCTGGTTCCGGACTGCGCAACATACAGATCCCGGGTCTTGGCTTTATCCAGCGCCGCCTGGGTCAGTGACCGCGCGAAATGCTTCTCGAAGTCCGTTCGCGCCGAAAGAATTTTCTCGCCCGGCGCCACGAGGTCGGGCTTGCGCCTCCCGTCCGCGGTGGGGCCGCGCGAAGAGAAATAGCTCACGCCATAGGTGTGGGGATTGACCCGGTGGACCGAACCGACGGCGATGGATTCCTCGAGATTCGCCGGATCGCCAATCGAGAGGTCGAGATTGGCCTGCCAGGGTCCGGCCTCGAGCGATTGCAACACCGCGAAACCTTCGTTGCCGGCAGCCACCACGATGAGTACGCCCTGTCGCCAGAGGCGACGGAGCTCGGAGCAGAGCGGCGTGTGGCCGCAACCGAACACGCTGGGATCGAAATTTCCGCCCAGGCTGAGGTTGATTCCGTGGATGCGCAATGCCTGCGCCTTTTCGTTGATCTGCGCGATCTTGTCGAGCGCGATGAGGATGGCGTCGTCGCTTCCCTGCCCGCGGTCATCGAGCACCTTGAACGAGTGCAACTTCGCCATCGGCGCCATGCCACTGAATCGCAGGGGTTCGCCGTCATCGATCAGCTGCCGGGGAAACTCGCCCGCAATGATTCCTGACACGTGGGTCCCGTGGCCAGCAACATCGATGAATTCTTCAGCACCCTTGGGCCAGGTGGTACGTCGCTCCGTGCGTGTGACGAAGCCGCCGAGGGGCTCGGCCAGCAATGGGCCCTTGGACGGTTTCGTGGCCGTGCAGTCCCACAGGCTGGAGATGTTTCGGTGCGTGTTGAAGTGCGGGTGGCGATGATGGATGCCGGTATCCAGCACCGCCCACTCGATGTTGTGCCCGCGCGCTCCATACGCCTGGTGCGCGGGCGACGCCTGGACCATATGCGCCGAACGGCAAATCAGCGCGCGCTTCTCCGAGTTCTGCCATACCCGGTCGACCTGGAGCGTGGCGAACTCGGTACGCAACACCTCGATCTCTGCTCGGCTGAGCCTCGCGGAAATGAATCGCCGGTGATGGCGGATCGCCAGATCGGCTGCTTCCACGCGGGACTCCGATGCGAGTCCCCGCAGGCGCGCATCGATCAACTGTCGACCCGTTTCGAGCGAAGCTTCACCTTGTGATTTGACTTCCTCGATCTCGATCATCACCGGATGTCGCTTGCCGTCCGCGTGCAATTCGATGCGTTCCACCAGGTCGGAGGTGATCACCTGCCTGCCCAGGCTGCTGGCGAACTCGAGACCGACCACTTTGTACACCGCCTCCTGCACGAACTTGGCCGAGAGATGGCCCATGCTCGAATGCGCGTTGCCATGGAACAGGGGATTGGCATCGCGCTCCTCGCGACCGATCCGATAGTTGCTGAAAGCTCCGGCCGGACGCGGGCCGATGTCGTTGTCGAGGTCGCCATCGAGTGCCACGACGTCGCCGGCGGCGCTCACGTTGATCCACTGGCGTACGCACGCCGGAAACGGCAGGCGGCTCTTGCCGGTCCACTTCTTGAACACGCTGCGAACGGGCGCCAGGCCGAGTGGCGAACCAATGGTCATGAAGAGCGGAATATCGATGTCCTGCCGCGTGAGTTGCCGCAGCACGTCGTAAGCGATCATCGAGCCCTGGCTATGCGCGATGACGACGAAAGGCCCACCTCCGGTTCGAAGGCGTGCCACGAACGTATCCTCCATTTGTTTCCGGTGGTCCGGTTCGAAGAGAAAGTCCTGCACGTCGGGGAGCGCGCTGCTGGTGACGAGATCGGTGAGCTTTCTCAGTAACGCGTCGCCAATGCCTTTGGTCTGTATGCCCTTGATGCCGAGTGAGCCGCCCCCGTGCGGCGACATTTGCTCGGCACGCACTTCCTTCTCAGCCTCCTGCAGCATTGCCTCGCCAATCTCGCGCAGGAATGCCTGCTGGCTGAGATCCGGCGTAATCTCGCGCAGAGCCTGTTCCAGTTCCCGCTGCGGGTCGGGATCACCCGTGGCGAGCACCTTGCGTGCGCGCACCGCCTCCTCCGGATCGTGGCACGGGCACTTGGGATCCACGCAATCGCAGACGGACGGCGTGGGGTAGCGCGCGCGGTTGACCCAGTAAGCCATCCGGGTCCGGTCACCCATATCCTTGGCGAATAGGGCCCTGTCCCAGCGAACGACCAGCGTCGACTCCTCCGGGTGATTGCCGATCCCGTGTATGTAGACGGAGGTACGGATGTCAGCAGGACTCTGACCTTTTGCGGCCTTGCCCTTCGGTACCGGTGCGTCCGCTCCAATGCGATCGAACGTCACCTTGTTCGGCGGTCCGAAATCGGGCGCGGATACACGCTTTGCGGCGGTGGCTCGACGGAGTGCGACGCGCACAACCCCTGTGCTCTTTGCAGGTTTCCCGCCGGCGCGGCGCGGTGCTTTGGTTTTTGCGGTCGCCTTGCTGGACGCCGCGTTGGTCGGCCTGTTTTTCCTGCGCACGGCCATTTCTTCAGTCCCCTTGCTGATGTTCGATGGGTGGATCAACGGCACTCCGTTCATTAGGGTTACGCGTCAAGTGAGATGCCAATCGCTCACCCGCGAAGGCCGTCTGGATGAATCGCGCGGGGGTTGCGAAACAGACCCTCGGCCCCGCGGCGGCCCCAGGGACGGCGAAGAAAATGTGCCCGACCCAAATTGCACGCCCTCGCTAGACTGCCCTGCCTCCGATTGCGAGCGGCCGATGACGAACCCGACTGCCCTGTTGTCACTTGCCTGCTCGCTGTTGTGCTTCTGCGCAGACGCAGCAGGCGCGCCCGTGGACAAGGCGGAGGCCGCGATCGTGCGGCATGTCCAGCGCGACCACGGGCGATCGCTGGCGCTGCTGAAGGAAACGGTCGACATCAACAGCGGCACGATGAACTTTGCCGGTGTGCGGCGGGTCGGCGTGGTGTTCGAGCGCGAGTTCAAGGCGCTCGGCTTCACCACGCAATGGATCGACGGCAGCGGCTTCAATCGTGCAGGCCATCTGGTGGCGAGCCATGGGACGCGCGGGCCGCGCATCCTGCTGATCGGCCACCTCGACACCGTGTTCGCCGAAGACAGTCCCTTCCAGTCGCTGCAACTGTCCGGGCCACGCGTGGGCAGCGGGCCAGGCGGCACCGACATGAAAGGCGGCGACGTCATCATCGTGCATGCGTTGCGCGCGTTGCGCGCCCGTGGCAGCTCGACC
>JBKJSW010000408.1:0-10672 GCA_046595765.1 Ahniellaceae bacterium | reverse complement strand
CATGCTCTTCATGTTGTTCCGCTGGTTCGGCGACGTCATCGGCGAGAGCCTCAGCGGCAGCTACAACAACCAGGTGGACGTGTCCTTCCGCATGGGGATGTTGTGGTTCATTTTTTCCGAAGTGATGTTCTTCGGCGCGTTCTTCGGCGCGCTGTTCTACGCGCGCGCCCTGTCGATCCCGTGGTTGGGCGGCAGCGGCGACGGCATGGCGACCAACGAGTTCCTGTACTCGCTGTATTCATCCGCCTGGCCGAGCAACGGCCCGGGTGCCGTCGGTGGCCGTTTCGAGACGATCCCGGCGTGGGGCCTGCCGCTGCTCAACACATTGATCCTGTTGTCGTCGGGCGTGACCATCACCATCGCCCATCACGCACTGCGTGCCGGGCATCGCCGCAAGCTGCTGGTGTGGCTGGGTGCGACCATCCTGCTCGGCGCCTCGTTCCTGTTCTTCCAGGCCCAGGAATACATCCATGCGTATCACGAACTCAACCTGACCCTGGGATCAGGCGTCTACGGATCTACTTTTTTCATGCTCACGGGTTTCCACGGCATGCACGTGACACTCGGCGCGATCATGCTGACCGTGATCTGGTTCCGATGCGCGAAAGGCCACTTCACCCGCGATCACCATTTCGCCTTCGAGGCGGTCGCGTGGTACTGGCACTTCGTCGACGTGGTCTGGCTCGGGCTGTTTCTGTTCGTCTACGTGCTCTAGCTAAAAAGGGGACGGAGGTAACTAAGTCGCGACTTAATTACCTCCGTCCCCTTTCCGGGTTACTTCCCGACGATGACGCCATGCGGCTCGATCACACCGGTAAAGATGCCGAGGATGACGAGCAGGATCAGGCCAAAAGAGAGTCCAATCCGCCAGGCGAGCGAGCGCGCCATGTTCCCGCTCTGGCCTTTGTCCGTCATCATGTAGAACAGCGCGGCGCCGAGGTTGTAGAGCACCGCGAGAAATGCCACCACGATGAGAATCTTCTGCCAGCTCATGGCGAAATCCCTGACGACACGTGAAGCGAAGGCCCCGATTATAGGTGCGCGCATAGGAGCGGCCGCGTGAAGTCGAAGCATGTGGGATGGGCAGTCGCCGCGCTGCTGCTCGCGGCCTTCTTCGCCAATCGCGGGCAGTGGCAGCTCGGGCGCGCGCGCGAAAAGGAATCGATGCTCGCAGCGGTGGCCGCAGCGGAGCGCGCGCCGCCGCTCGACCTGGCGGCTGTACCCGGTTTCGTTGCAAGGCCGGTGCGCGTCGTGGCGCGCGGCCAGTACGACGCGGCGCATGAATTGTTGTTCGACAACCAGTCGGAAGCGGGGCGCGCAGGTGTGAGGGTTTTGACGCCGTTCCGCGTCAGTGGGAGTTCGAGGCAACTATTGGTCGATCGCGGCTGGCTGCCCGTGGATCCTTCGACCCGCAGGCCCGCATCGATCGAAGCCCCGCCACCCGGTGAGGTGGAGCTCCGCGGGTTGTTCACCGACTTGCCCGGCGTCGGCGTCCGCATGGGCGACGGCAGCGTGGGTTTTTCCACGCAGCGCCCGCTGCTCAACTATCTCGATGCGACCGCGCTCCGTCGTGCGCTGGGAGCGGGCCTCGTCGACGGATTGCTGCGACTCGATGCCGACCTGCCCGGCGGCTTCCTGCGCAACTACCAGCCGGTGCCTGCGGCGATGCCTCCTGCGCGTCACCGCGGCTATGCGTTGCAGTGGTTCGCGCTCGCCGCGACCGTCGTCGTGGTGTGGCTGCTGCTAGCCTTTCGCCGCACATGACCCCGTCCCGCTCCCGTTCCCAACTGCTGCTCATCGCTGCAATGTTCGCCGCGCCCCTGCTCGCCGCCTGGTCGCTGTATGCCAGCGGCTGGAAGCCGCCCGCATCGCGCAACCATGGCTATTTGTACGCGCCCGCGCAGGATTTCCATGGCGTGTCGGCACGTGACTCGGCCGGTCGGGAAATCGCATGGGAGAACACCGAGCGGCGTTGGCACCTGTTGCTGGTCGCGCCTGATGTCTGCGACGCGCGCTGTGCTGCCATGGTCGACACCGTGCGCCGCGTCTGGGTCGGCCTCGGTCGGCATGCGGGCGATGTCGACCTGCATTTCGTCGGCACGCCCGACCCCCGCACGCGCGCTCTCCTGCAGGGCGAGAATGCATTCGATGTCGTGAGATTGTCGGGCAGCCCGCTGCCGCCCGTCGCGGCGCAAGGCGTGGGCTTGCCGGTGTACCTGGTGGATCCGCATGGTTATCTGGTGATGCGATTCGAACCCGGCTTCGAACCCGGCGGCCTGCGCCGCGACCTGCAGCGGTTGTTGCGTTGAGCATGGCGCCCTTCCACGCAGTAGTCGTACCTGCATCGGACTCGCACCTGCGGCTGTGGCGGCCATGACGATCGCGCTGCGTCGTCTCGCCTGGATCGCGGCCGTGCTGTGTTTTGGCGTGGTGGTGTTCGGTGCGTTCGTGCGCCTGTCGAACGCGGGCCTGTCCTGCCCGGACTGGCCCACCTGCTACGGCAAGCTGACCTGGCCCGTGCACGCCGACGATATCGCCACGGCCAACGCCGCATTCGAGCGTCCGGTCGAAGTCGGCAAGGCCTGGCGAGAGCAGGCGCATCGCCTGCTCGCAGGCGCACTGGTGTTGACCACGTTCGCTCTGGCTTGGCTGGTGTGGCGCGCGCGCGCCGCGGCCGCCGTAGTGCCCTGGCGCGCGGCCCTTGGCGCCGCCACGCTAATCGTGTTCCAGGCACTGCTGGGCATGTGGACGGTCACTCTCAAGCTCAAGCCGGTCATCGTGATGGCGCACCTGCTCGGCGGCATGACGACGCTGGCGTTGCTGGTGTGGATCGCGATGCGACTCCGCCCGGACGCGACGGGTCGTCCCGATGCGGGCTGGGCACCGAAACGCGCGGCGGTGGTCGTCGCGATCGTGCTGGTCGCGATGCAGATCGCGCTGGGCGGCTGGACCTCGGCCAACTACGCGGCACTCGCCTGCGGCCTCGACTTTCCGAAGTGCCTCGGCGAGTGGTGGCCTGCCACCGATTTCCGCAACGCATTCGTGCTCTGGCGCGGCATCGGCGTGGACTACGAAGGCGGCGTGCTCGATGGCCCTGCGCGCGCCGCGATCCAGCTCGCGCACCGCCTGTTTGCCGTGTTCGTCGCGGGCCATGTGTTGGCGCTGGCGGTGCGCATGGCGCGTGTCGCCCGGTGGCGTGCCATGGGTGTCGGGCTCATTGCGCTCGTCGTCGTGCAGGTCGCCCTCGGAATCGGCAACGTCCGGCTCGGATTGCCCCTGCCGGTCGCCACGATGCACAACGCCGGCGCGGCGCTGCTGCTCGCAATGCTCGTGGGCCTGCTGGCGCGGCTTGCTCCGCGCGGCCCGGCGGACGCGTGAAGCCGCATCTCGCCGACCTGTTCGCGCTGACCAAGCCGCGCGTCGTTGCGCTGATCGCGTTCACCGCCGTGGTCGGCATGTTCATGGCCGTACCCGGCCTGCCGCCCTTGCGCGAAGCGCTGTTCGGGATGCTCGGCATCTGGCTCGCAGCGGCTTCGGCGGCGGCGATCAACCACGTGCTCGACCAGCGCATCGACCGCTTGATGATGCGCACCGCGCAGCGTCCGCTAGTGCGCGGCGTGGTGTCCACGCGGGCTGCCGTGGTGTTCGCGGCCGTGCTCGGCATCGCATCGATGACCGTGCTCGTGCTCTGGGTCAACGTGCTCACCGCGGCGCTGACCTTCGCCTCGCTCATCGGCTACGCGGTCATCTACACCGTGTGGCTCAAGCGCGCCACGCCGCAGAACATCGTCATCGGCGGCCTGGCCGGCGCGGCGCCACCCGCGCTCGGCTGGACTGCCGTGACCGGCGAACTGCATCCGTACGCGCTGCTGCTGGTGCTCATCGTGTTCGTGTGGACGCCGCCGCACTTCTGGGCGCTGGCGATCTTCCGTCGTGAAGACTACGCGCGTGCCGCGATCCCCATGCTCCCGGTCGTGTACGGTGTCACGTACACGCGCTGGCACGTACTTTTCTACACGGTGCTGCTGTTGGTGGTGACGATGTTGCCGTGGATCACCGGCATGAGCGGTCTCATGTACCTCGGCGGCGCCCTGGTGCTCGGGCTCGGCTTCCTCTGGTATGCCGTGCGCCTGATGAATCCACCCAACGAGCAGTTCGCGCTCGAGGTGTTCCGCTACTCGATTGTGTACCTGATGGCGCTGTTCGCCTTCCTGCTGGCGGATCATTGGCTGATGCCGGCCCCGGCGCGCAGCCAGATGCAGTTCGAATCGGTTGCAACGACCGCCACCGGAACGTGAGCGCGAACGCCGCCGTTTGACTGCGAATTTGCATGCCCGGCGGCGAACGCGCCCGGTCGGTCCGGCCGTCACTCGATTGACCGGCATCTTGAAGCCCAGCGGAGCAAGCCCCGCTTTACAGGAGCAGTCCACCCATGCGAACGACGCGACTCGGCGGTCCAATCGTCTGCTGGTGCTTGTTGGCTGCCGGCGCGAGCCTTGCCGCCTGTCCACCGGAAGGCTTCGACCGTGCGGAACTCGATGCCTTGAAGCAAGCCGCTTTCGTGGTCGAAGCCGAAGGTCCGCGCGCAGAACTCGCGATAGGACTGGTCGATTGCCTCGCGCATGCGGACCCGACGCTTCGCGATGGCATCGCGTTCGAGGCGTATTACACCTGGATGCGCGCCAAGGCGCTGCCGCCTGCAACGCTTCGGCAGATCAACGCCTCGCTGCAGGACGCGCTCCGCGAAGCGGCTCCCGACGCAGCGGGGTTCCGCAAGCCGTTCGCGGCGCTGGCGCTCGCAGAAGTCGCGCGCACCGACCGCATCGAATCCTGGTTGACTGCCAAGGAGCGCGCCACGCTGCTGCGCACAGCAGTGGACTACGTGGCTTCGGTGCACGACTACCGCGGCTTCGACGCAGCAGAAGGCTGGCGTCATGGCGTCGCGCATGGTGCCGACCTGCTCATGCAGCTCGCGCTGAACCCCGCGCTGACGCGCATACAACTGGATTCGATCCTGGGCGCCGTCGTTGCGCAGATCGCGCCGCCCGGCGAGGTCTTCTATCGCTACGGCGAGAGCGAGCGCCTGATGCGCCCGGTGCTATTCGTCGCCGCGCGCGGACTTCACACCGAGGCGGAGTGGGCCGCGTGGCTCGCGCGCGTGGCCTCGCCCGCGCCGATGGGCGACTGGCGCGAAGCATTCACGACCGACGCAGGACTCGCGAAGAAGCACAACACCTCGGCATTCCTGCAGGCGCTGTACCTCAACGTTGGCGAGAGCGAGGACGCGGCGATGCGCGCTCGCCTCATGCCGGGCCTCAAGGCGGCGGTGCGCGCCTTGCCGTGAGCATGTGCGAACTGCACCCGGCGCTATTGCGGAGGCGCGTCGGCCGGGTCCAGCTGCGCTAGGGTTCACCCATGTCGCTCCAATCCTCACCCGAGTTCGCCCACGCCGTCGTCGTCGCAGTCACCTTGCTCACGGTGGGCGCGTGCGTGGCGTTGCATTACGAGGGCCTCAGCATGCTGTCCCGGCGGCATCGCGAGCGCCGTGGACACCTTCGACGCTGGCACGTGCTTACGGGAATCTTCGCGATGCTCGGATTGCACGTGATCGAGATCTGGATCTTCGGTTTCGGTTACACGTCGCTGAGCTGGATGCCGACGACGGGCCAGATCCAGATGGCGAGTGGCGCCGTCTCATGGCTCGATCGGATCTATTTTTCCGCGGCGAGCTTCACCACGCTCGGCTATGGCGACCTCGTCCCGCATGGCCCGATGCGCCTGCTCGCGGGTACCGAGGCTCTCGTCGGCCTCATGCTCATCACGTGGTCAGCGTCCTTCACGTTCCTGCAGATGGACCGCTACTGGCGCGACGACGATTGAACGATGGGCGGTGGCGCGCGGTAGCCCGCACCGGCCCACACCTGCCTGCGGACGCTAGCGACGGCTCATGCTCGCCACGCCGCCGCTGATCTCGCCGACGATGGGGGAATGCAGCCACGCAGCGGCGCGCGCGCTGCCGCGTACGTTGGCGTCGAGGAAGGCGATGCCCGACGCGCGAATCAAGGCCTCGAGTTGCGGCTGGGCCGGGTCGCTTAAATTGAACGTCGCGTGGATCGCATTGGGCGAGTCGATGTAGAGCATGTATTTGTCGTGCGGCGCCATGATCTGGAATGGCCGCACGCGGTCGGCGGGCACTTCGCCACTCGTCACGTCGCCGGCGCCGGTCGCCGTGAAGTCAGGGCGGCCGAGATCCTGCCACGAGTGCTCGCCCGGCACCTCGAAGAAACCGAAGCGCCCGGGTCCTTGCGGAGAGAGCGCGAGGAACGCGCGCGGGCGTTCGTCGCGGAAACTCGCGCGGTGGAATGCGAAGCCGGCTGGCGCGACTGCAGGCGGCGGGCACAGGTCGACCACCGCGCCACTCATCGTGCGCGCGGTGTACGCGCCAAAGGAATGTCCCGCCATCGCGATGCGCGCCGGGTCGATGCGCCCGGCGAGGACGGGAAAGCTGGCGGTGATCTGCGGCAGGGCGTCGAGCACGGCGCGCGCATCGCGCGGCCGGTCCACCTGCAGGTAGCCAAAGCAATCCAGGCCCTGCGCAGGCGTGAGCCCGAACTCCGCATAGAGCGCGCTCACCGCGGCGGCGGATCGCGGCACATGACTCATGTGGATGACGATGTAGCCCGCGCGTACCAGCGCCTCGCTCCATTCGCGCGAACCCTGCCGGCCATCGACGTTGGCGCCGCCGCCATGCGACCAGAGCACCAGCGGCAGTTGCGTGCCTGGCGTCGCGAGCAACTCCGCCGGATAGCGGATCAGGATCGGGATCTGGCGCTGGTGCGCAGCATCCTCGACCACGTAGCCATCCCTGACTTCGATCGTGTACGGCGTCGAATTGACGTACAGCGTCTGGATTGGCTCGAACTCGTTGACGAACACGAAGTCGGCATGCGCGCTCGCGGCGATCAGCAACAACAGCACTACCGGCATTAATCGATTCATGGCGCCCTCCATCCGATGAGAGCCACAACGCGGCGCGAGCCGGCGCGTTGACAACGGAAGTGGTCCGCCCTGACCTCGCGTTAGTGTTCCCATGCGAGACTTGGCCCGTTTCCGAGCAGGGGTCCGGTCATGTTGATTCGCCTGGCGTTGCTTGCGTTCTTGTCGTTGTCGATTGCTACGAAGCTCGCGGCAGCCGCGCCGGCGACGATGCGGGTCGACTACATTCACACCGGCAATGCGCTTGCGGAGGCCTACGCGCTGGAGCGCGTGGTGATCGAACCCTTGCCGTGGCCGGGCAATCCCGCGCGCCCCATCGATGACAGCAATCGCGGACAGAACCGGTTCGAGGTGATCGATCCGGAGTCGGGCGACGTGCTGTACTCGCGCGGCTTCAGCACGATTTTCGGCGAGTGGCGCACGACCGCGGAAGCTCAGCGCATGAGTCGGGGCTTGCAGGAATCCGTGCGCTTCCCGGCGCCCCCGAAGCCGGTGCGCGTTCGCATCCTCGCGCGCGATGGACGCAACGCGTTCTCGGAAGTGTGGAGCGTGGACATTGATCCGGCATCGCTCGACATCGAGCGCGCGTCGGCGCCCGTGCCGATGCAGCCGATTGCGATCCGTACCAGCGGCCCGCCCGCCGACAAGGTCGATCTGCTGATTCTCGGTGATGGTTACGCCGACCCGGCGCGCTTCGAGGCCGACGCGCGCAGACTCAGCGCGCATCTGTTCACCGTCTCGCCCTTCAAGGAGCGTGCCGACGATTTCAATGTCTGGGCGCTTGTCGTGCCGAGTGCCGCGGAAGGCGTGTCGCGTCCGTCGACCGGCACGCACCACTACACCGCACTCGGCACGCGCTACGACATCTTCGGCAGCGAACGCTACGTGCTCACGCTCGACAATCGCGCGCTGCGCGAGCTCGCGCAGTTCGCGCCCTACGAATTCATCGAGATCCTGGTGCCGAACGAGACTTATGGTGGTGGCGGTATTTTCGGACAGTTCAGCACCGCGGCCGCGGGCAACGACTGGTCGGACTATCTGTTCGTGCATGAGTTCGGGCACCACTTCGCGGGACTTGCAGACGAGTACTACACGTCACCCGTTGCCTACCAGGCTGGTACCACCCGCATCGAACCGTGGGAGCCGAACGTGACTGCGTTGCGCGATGCAGCCGCGCTCAAGTGGCGCAATCGCACGACACCGGGAACCTCCCTGCCCACCGCCTGGCCCAAGGAGGAATACGAGCGATACCAGCGTGTGCACCAGAAACAGCGCGCGGCGTTGCGCGAGAAGAAGCGCCCCGAGGCGGAGATGAGCGCGTTGTTCCGCGAGGAACTCGCGTGGTCGATGAAGCTGTTCGCGAAGTCACCCCACGTCGCGGAGGTGGGAGCGTTCGAGGGGGCGAACTACGAAGCCGCCGGCTACTTCCGGCCGCAGATGCAATGCACCATGTTCAGCCGCAGCGACACGTTCTGCGTGGTGTGCCAGGACGCGATCGCGGAGATCATCGATCTGTATTCGCGCGCGCCGAAGTAACACGGAAGTCCTGTAGTTCATGTCGCCTGCGACCCGGCGCCGATCGACGTTGCCCAGTCAGGTCGCTGCGCGACCTGACCTACGACCATAGAGATGGTACGCCGCACCCCGTCAACGCAACTCGAACACCACGTTGAGCGTCACGGCGTGCGACTGCTCGCCCGGCATCACCGGCGTGGAGCTCGCATCCATGGCCATCTCCGTCTTCGCCATCATCATCGGCCGCGGCGGCGCAAACCCGGCGCCCGATTCATCGATGCTGACGATGCGCGCGACCTTCATGCCGATCGCCTCCGCGTACATGCCGGCGCGTTGGCGCGCCTTCGCCAGCGCAGCGCGGCGCGCCTCGTCCAGCGCGACCTCCGGCTTGTCGAGCATGAAAGTGGGCCCGTCGATCTGGTTGGCGCCCTGCGCCACCAGCACATCCAGTACTTCGCCAATGTCGCCCACGTCGCGAACCTTCACGCTGACCCGGTTCTGCGCCTGGTAGCCATTGAGCTTCGGCGGCTGGTTCTCCGCGTACTGGTACTGCGGTTGCAGGTTGACGCCGCTGGTCTGCACATCCTTGTCGGCGATGCCCGACCGGCGCACGGCGGCGATCACGCGATTCATCTGTTCGGCGTTGGCGGCCAGCGCCGCCTTGGCATCTGCGGCCTGCGTGACCACGCCCACGCCGATCTCGGCAACATCGGGTGCGCGACGCACCTCGCCTTGTGCCGAAATCTGCAGCAGCGTGCCATCGCCGGACGATGAAGGCAGTGACGCTTGTGAATTCGCCGTGCCGGCCGCCATCGCGAGCGCGCCCACCGAGAGGATCCAGCCCAGTATCCGCATCGTCGTGTCCTTGCATTGTGTTGACGTAACTTGCGGTGCCCGCGATGAACGCAACGGGAATCCGCGGCACAGCCGGGCGCGTATCCCGCGTATTCCACCTAGACGCCGCGCGCGGGCGGTCGCGGCGAAGCGGCGGGCTGGCTGCGCGCCAGCTGCTCGACGCAAGCGGTTTCACCTGTGAGCCGATCGCCACAAAAGCCGCCTGATGCCCTGCGCAGTCGCGATAGAGTGCCTGCTCCGGACGCACTGGCGACCGGTGGAAAGGTGCCCGTCAATGGCCGATTTCGCAGCATGAGCGGGTTGATCGAACTGCTGCAGCGCGCGGCCGACGGCGATCGGCGCGCGTACGACGCGGCGTACGCCGAGGTCTACCCGGTGCTCAAACGACTCGCGCGCGGGCAGAAGCGTCGCGTGGGATCGCGCGACGATGCCAACACGACTTCGATCGTGAACGATGCCTGCCTGCGCCTCATGCGCAGCGCGTCGCCGAAGGATGAAGCGCATTTCTATGGCATCGCCGCGAGCGCGATGCGCCAGATCCTGATCGATCGCGCGCGCCGGCGCATGGCCGAGAAGCGCGGCGGCGGAGAGGTCACGTCGCTCGACGGGAAGGAAGATCTGGTCGGGTCGGTCGCCGACCTGCCGAACGTCGACCTGCTAGAGCTGGACCAGGTGCTCAGCCAGCTGTCGGAAGTCGACGCGCGCCTCGCCAAGGTCGTCGAGTGGCATTGCTTCGCGGACCTCGACCTCGACGAAATCGGGCGCCTGATGGGTGTTTCGGAGCGCACGGTCCGGCGCGAGTGGCGGCGCGCGCGTGCCTACCTGCTGCTGCACCTCGAGGCGCCTGGATCGTGATTACACCGGACCCCGTCTCGTGGTCGCGCGCGATGGACGCGTTCGATACGGTGGTGGAGTTGGGTCTCGACGAACGGGAAGCCGCGCTCGCCGCGCTTGCGCTGGAATCGCCGACACTGGCGATTCAAGTGCGCGGACTGCTGGAGGCAGATGCGCGGGGAGAGGCGGAGGAGGCGCGGAGGGAGAGTGCCCGGGTCAGCGGGGAGCGGATCGACGGGGGCGGAGGAGGCGCCGGCACTTCGGGCGCAATGGGCAGTGCAGGGATTGAAGTTGCCGAGGGGGCAGGCGCGGGTGGGAGTTCGGCGACGTCGAGCTGGCCGCGCGTTCCGGGCTTTCGCGTGCTCGGCGTACTCGGCCAGGGCGGCATGGGCGAGGTGTTCCTCGCCGAGCGCGAGACCGAGGACTTCGTGCAGCGCGTGGCGCTCAAACGCATGACGCTCGGCAGGACGGA
>JBKJSW010000252.1:0-2888 GCA_046595765.1 Ahniellaceae bacterium | reverse complement strand
ATCGCCGACACGCTGTTGCTGCTGCTGTTCGCCACGTACACGCGGGTGCCGGCAGGATTCACGACGGCGCCCTGCGGAAAGCTTCCGACCGCAACGGTCGCGGCCACGGAGTTGGTGCCCGCATCAATCACGGTGACGTTGCCGGTGGTGGCGTTGGCCACGTAGACGCGCGTACCGGCAGGATTGACCGAGATTCCCTGCGGTCGTGTGCCCGCTCCTATCGCCACCGTCGCGACCACGGTGTTGGTCGCCGTGTCGATCACCGACACTATGTTGTTGCCGTAGTTGGCGATGTACACCCGCGTGCCGGCGGGATTGATCGCAACGCCGCGTGGACCCGAGCCCACAATGACCGTAGCGACGACCGTGTTGCTCGCCGTATCGATCACCGACACATTGTTGGTTGTGATGTTGGCCACGTAGGCGCGGGTGCCGTCCGGGCTGACGGCAATACCGAACGGACGTGTGCCCACAGCCACCGTGGCGACCACCGTGTTGCTCGTCGTGTCGATCACCGAGACGTTGCCGCTGTTCTCGTTTGCCACGTAGGCACGCGTGCCAGCAGGGTTGATGGCGATACCGTCAGGCTTGGAGCCCACTGCGATGGTCGCCACCACCGCGTTGGAAAAGGGGTCGATGACCGATACGTCGTTGCTCGTCGAATTGGTCACGTACGCGCGCGAACCGCCCGGCTTGACGGCGACACCGAAAGGATTCGCACCGGCTGCAATGGTGGAGACCACCTTGTTGGTGGCGGTGTCGATCTTGGAAACGTTGTCCCCCGACTGGTTGGTGATGAACGCGAACGGCCCCGCGAAGGGGGAAGCACTCGGCGTGGCGAGTACGTTTGCCGACGACACGCCGGTGCCAATGGCGTTGCTGGCGGTGGCGGAGCAGCTGTAGGTGGTGTCGTTGAGGAGCCCGACCACGGTGAGGGGCGACGCGGCGCCACTCGACTGCAGGTTGCCGGGATTGCAGGCAACGGTATAACCCGTGACGGTGGACCCTCCGTTGGACGCGGGCGCCGCGAAAGAGATCGTGGCCTGCCCGTTGCCGGGATTGGCGCCGCGGATGATGGGCGCACCGGGCGGTGTGGGCGCACCCACGAACTGACCAAACACCGACGGACCGTTTCCCACCCCCACTGTCGTAACAAGGGTGTTGTTCGAGGCTTCGATAACCGACACGTTGTTGCTGTTGACGTTCGCCACGTACAGCCGCGAGGTGTTGGGAGCGAACGCCACGCCGAAAGGGCCGGTTCCGGCAGTGATCGTCGTGGTCACCGTGTTGGTCGCGGTGTCGATGACCGACACGTTGCCGCTGTTCTGGTTCGCGACGTAGGCGAAGGTCCCGGCTGCGTTGAACGTGACGCCGCCCGGTGCGGCCCCCACCGCGATCGTGGCGACCACGGTGTTACCGGCGGTGTCGATCACTGAAACCGAATTGCCGGTGTTGTTGGCGACAAAAACGCGCGTGCCTGCCGGGTTTACCGCAATCCCGAACGGGACCGCGCCGACCGCCACCGTGGCGATCACCGCGTCCGTGGACGTGTTGATGACCGAGACGCTATTGCCGTTCTGGTTGGCCACGTAGACGCGTGAGCTGACCGGGTTGGCCGCGACGCCGCGAGGCACCGCTCCCACCGGCACGGTCGCGTTCACCGTGTTCGTGGCGATGTCGATCACGGAAACGTTGTTGCTGCCGCTGTTGGTGACGTACAGGGTCGAACCGCCGCCTTCGATGACGACGCCGGTCGGGTTGGTTCCTGCAGCGAGCGTGCCAATCACGCTGTTGGTCGAGGTGTCGATCACCGAGACGTTGCCGCTGCCGTTGTTCGCGACGTACGCGCGCGTCCCAGCCGTGTTGACCGCCACACCGAGGGGGCCAGTCCCCACCGGGACGGTCGCGATCACCGTGTTGCTCGCGGTGTTGATGACGGAGACGCTGTTGCTACCCTGGTTCGAGATGTAGGCAAAACCAGGCGCGACGCCTTGCGGCGCCTTAGCTTCGACATCCCGAAGGGCGCCGGGTAACGCCGGGTCCTGTGCGGCCACCCACGGCGCGATCGCGATCAACGACCACGCGAGCCGGATCCAGAGGTTTGGTGTACGCATCCGTCACTCCACAGCGTCGCAAGACAGCAGCCGAAAGCCCCTGCGACCTGGAGTCTTCCCAACTACTAACGCATCATCGCTCGAAAAAGTGCCACGTAAAGCGAGTTCGAGGCAAAGCCATCCAAGGCAGGAGATCCCGGCAGATCCATCGGCCGCATCCGCGGTCGGCGCGAGACACGTGCGACACATTGTGTATCACTCGTGCGATACGTTCCGGAGCGTGAAACCGCGCCCGTTCGGCAGCATGGCGTGGTCGGCCCGCAAAAGTCGTATCACTGTTCAGTGGGCGCAAGAACCGGGATGCCTGGACTCCAGTTTCCGCACGCGGCAGCCGGAAGATGCAATCTCCGGTTGCCAAGCGCTGGCGAAGGGTTAAGACTGCTTTCTAACCACACATGACGCAAACCCGGGGAATGTCCATGTACACGAGAATCCTGGCGCTCGCCGCCGGCCTGATGCTGTGTGGTGTCGCCCAGTCGAACCAGCCCTATGCGGCTCAGGTCGACGGCACGCTGGTCCCCATTCCCACGCCGACTTCCAGCGGTGCTGCCTTTTGCATGGCGAACCCGAACACGATCTTCGCTTTCCAGGCGGTCGTGACGGACCAGGCCCCGAGCGTCCCCGAGAGCGCCGGGAGTTTGAATCTGCCGGTGCAGATCCGGGTGCTGACCTACTGCGAGAACCGCCTCAATCCCCGCGTCAGAGTCACCTTCACGACCACGGGCGGCACCGCGACGGCCGGCAACGACTACGTGGGACCCACATCACCCACGA
>JBKJSW010000163.1:0-6242 GCA_046595765.1 Ahniellaceae bacterium | reverse complement strand
CGCCGAGCTGTTTCCTGAAATCGTCGCCGGTCATGCGCATGACGCTGCACGGCTCCAACGCGCGCACGCTGGCACTGCGCCGGTCCTGCGCGAGCAGCGCGTATTCGCCGAAGCGATCGCCGGGGCGGAGGATCCCGATCTCGCTCTCCTGGCCTTCGGCGCCGCGACGCGTGACTTCGCAAGTGCCGCTGCACAGAATGAAGTACGCGTCGGCGACATCGCCTTCGCGCACCACGAAATCGCCCTTCGCATATTCGACCGGGGCCAAGGCCGCGAACAGTTGCCCGACCTGCGCCGCGGAGATCTCCGCCAGGGCCGGCGTCGACAGCAGCGCGCTCATCCAGTCCTCGCTGTCGCCATCGCCGCTGCCGCCCATTTCCTGTACCTCTACCGCGCCACTCTGCGCCCACGTCAGCATCAGGTCGAGGCGATCGCGATCGATGAATGCGACGGTGCTGTCACGCAAGGCACGCGCACTGCAATGCCGCGGCGACGACTGCGACAGGGGATCCAGCGCTTCGGCACTATCGGAGCGCACGACCCGCATGCCCTGCTCCGACACGAGTTCCACCTCGCCGTCGATCAGGAACACCATGGTCTTCGCCGAGTCGCCTCGATCGAAGATCGGCTGTCCCTTCGCATAGCGTCCGACCTTGGCCTGCTTCGCAAGGTCCCGGCAATCCCCCGGCGCCAGCGCCCTCATCGGCACCAGTTTCGAGAAGCGTTCGAACAAGTCCATCGTTTCGAGCAGGCCATCACGCGGAGCGGCCGAGCACTGTTCCGCAAACCACACGCAGGGTCAAGCAAGCCGGGCGTCCGCGAGGTGGAGCGAGCCCCGCCCGTGCGTCGGACGCTGCCTGCAGCGAGCCCCGAGCATGGGTCAAGCACCAAAAAAAAGACGGCCGGATCGCTCCGGCCGTCTTCTTGCGACTCGCGTGGGACGCCTGCGCTCAGAACTCTAGGCGCACACCCAGTTGCAGTGCCCAGCGCGACTGGCCCTCGCGATCCTGACGGGCGAGGCGCGGCAGGGTGGTGACACCGGCTGCATTGACGTAGTTGCTGACGTCATACACCACCTGGCCGGCCGCGTTGACGCCTGCGAAGCTCGCAACGCCGATGTTGTAGGGGAACTCGGCCTGGTCGATGTGGCCCCATTCGTCGTTGATCAGATTCCCGAGGTTCTCGACGTCGAGGAAGACCTCAGCCTTGGTGTCGAAGAAAAACGGGATGTCCTGCGACAGCTTCATGTCGATCTGGTGCACCCAGGGCGCCGTCAACGCATTGCGACTGGCGGTGGAACCCTGGTTTGCGTTGAGGTAATCGTCATCCAGGATGAAGCTGCGGAACGCGGCGATGTCTTCCGCCGACGATCCAGAGGTGAACGCGACGTTGTCCAGATCCGGAATGGCCAAAAGGTCGTTGAAGGAGATGCCGTCACCGTTGGCGTCGTTGAAAAAGCCGTAGCTGAATGGGCGACCTTCGCGGCCTTCGTAGAAAAACGACACCGTGGTCGGCGCTTCGCTGAAGAAGTTGAAACGCTTGGCGAAGGTTCCGACAAAGCGTTCCTTGATCTCATAGTTGGAGGTGTGCGAAATCTCCTCGTTCGGATCGAAGATCGCGCGGTTCTGGAAGTTGGACAGCGCCACCGATGACGTGCCGGGACTGACCTCGTCGGCTTCGCCCAGGGTGTACGACAGCTTGGCCGCCCAGTTGTTGGACCAGGGCTTTTCAAGCGACAGCGTGAAGTTGTCGGTGGAACCCTTGCCCGTGTTCGAAAGCAGGATTGCATTGGTGTAGAGGCAGGGATTGGTTGTGGAGTTGAACGCCAGCGCCGGATTCACGCGGATGCAGTTGGCTCGCACCCGGTTGCCGGTAGCGAGACCACCGGTGGCATTGAAACCCGTGGACGAAAAGTTGTTGTAGAAAGACAGGCGACCATCCGGCAGCCGGCCTGTCTCACCGCCGATCCCCAGATTGGTGAACTTCACTGCGTTGCGTACCTCGGACTTCAGGTACTCGGCGCTGCCGATAAGACCCCACCACGGTAGTTCCATCTCGAAGCCAAGGTTGGCTTTCCACACCGTCGGCTGTTCGAAGTCTTCCGAGAGAAAGTTCGCGAGCTGGCTGGGCAAACCGCCCGCTGGCACGAACGGCGCGTCCGGATTGGGGGAGAAGCCAGTGCTGTGGCGGATGTCGAACGCGCGCACGTCAACGCCCGGGTTGGAGAAACTGTTCGAAAGCCACACGCCGGGCGACGAACCCTGGAACAGGCCCAGTCCGCCGCGCAGCTGCATGCGTCGCTCCGAGTCAAAGGTGTAATTGAACCCGACGCGCGGCTGGATGATGCTCTGGTCGTCGGGCACGTTGGTGTTGTCGATGCCGAAGTCTCGCAACACGTTCGGATTGAACTTCGGCAGGTTGTCGACCGTGGAGGTATCGAACCGCGCGCCGTACACGAAGTTCAAGTTGGAGTTGACTGCCCACGTATCCTGCAGGAAAAAGCCGATGTTGCCGTACTCGAAGCCCGCGCCGACGCTGTTGATGTCGCCGTTGGTCGGAGCCTGGAAGCGGTAGCGGTTGAAGCGCCCGTTCTGGAAGTTGGTGATGCCGTTGGTGAAGTTGGTCTGGCTGCCGAATTCGTAGTTGCCGAACACGTCCTGCAGGAACAGGTTGAAGATCTCGTTGTTTTCGTAGTCGCCACCGAAGCGGATGGTGTGGTCGCCCGCGAAATAGTCGGCAGCGAACAGCGCGGTGTAGGTATCGACTGCCAGCAGGTTGGCCTGGCGCGAGCGCTCGGAGCCAAAGATCACGCTGTTGGCGGTATCGACGTTGACGCGGATCTGCGGCGAATTCACGGGAATCTGCGGCGTGGAGCGATACTCGGCGTAGGAAACGTTGGCCTCGGTCGACAGGTTGTCGTTCCAGTTGCTGTACAGCGAGAAGGCGTAGTTCTCGAAGCTGATGTTGTCGGTGAAGGCGTTCGAGCTCAACTGCAACGACGTGGTCGAGGGCGTCTGCAGACGCTGGGTCGAGCCGTCCGTCTTGTTGTAGCGGAGCGAGGCGCGGTGCGCATCGCTGATGTTCCAGTCGAGTTTGAGAAAGTACTTGTCGTCGGTATTGGTGATGTCGTCGGCGGCAATCGTGCCGGGCTCGATGCCATAACCGCGGGCGATCGCGAGAATCTGGTCGAGCTGCGCCTGCGTGACGCCCACCGTGTTGGTCGCGCCACTGCCAATCACGCCCTGGTCGGTGCCGGGCGAGGCGCGCTCGAACTTCTCGTAACCGAGGAAGAAGTAGAGCTTGTCCTGGATGATCGGGCCGCTGACGTAGCCACCGGCAGTGTATTCGTCCTCGAAATTGGTGAATTCCCGACCGTTCTCGTCGTCGCCAACGAACTCCTTGTCGCGGTACAGGCCATACAGCGCGCCATGGAACTCGTTGCCGCCACTCTTGGTGACTGCGTTGATGTTGCCGCCGACGAAGTCCTTCTGGGTCACGTCGTAGTCGGCGACGCCGATGTTGAACTCCTGGATCCAGTCGATCGAGATCGGCTGGTTGAGCGACGGCAATCCCGAGTCGTTAAGGCCGAACTGGTCGTTGGTCGGCACGCCGTCGATGCGGATATTGTTGTAGCGGTTGTTCTGGCCGGCCACGGCGATACCGCCGCGCTCCTTGTCGATCTGCACCACGCGTGCGTCGACGCGGACGAAGTCCTCGATCGAACGCTGGATGGTCGGCAGGACTTCGATCTGCTCCTGCGTGACGACGGTCTTGGTGCCGATATTGTCGGGCGCGAACACGGTGTCGAGCGGGCTCGCGGTGACGGTGAACGCCTCGAGCTCGGTGGCGCCCTCCGCCGGAGCGGCGGTGGTCGCGAGATCGATCGACGTCGTTTCGTCGAGCTGCAGGAAGACATCGTTGCGCACCACTTCGCCAGCGGCGCTCTTCGCGGTGATCGTGTACGGACCGCCGACGCGCAGGCCGCGCGTCGAGTAGCGACCTTCCGCGTCCGCGGTGACGGTCTTGTGCGTGCCGGACGGCACGTGCAGGATGTCGATGGTGGCGTTCGCCACACCTTGGCCCGAACTGTCGGAGACCACGCCGGCGACTGCGGCGGAGGTGGTCTGCGCGAACAATGGATTCGCAGCGGAGACGGCGAGCAACGCGCAGATGGCAATGTGCAGCCCGGTACGCTTGTTCATGAAGGTGAGCCCTTAGATTTGAGTTGGGACGGGGAGATACGCGGCGAAGCAGCCGTCGGCGAGCGCGCGAGCGGGATAGTCAAGTATTAACGCCAGTTTAACAGCAGGCGAATGACAATTTTGCTACACGCCGAAAACAAGCGTTTAGCTTGCCGGATCAACACGTTGCCGCCGTAATCGAACCTGCGCTGCAGGAAACGCACAGCTTCAAGCGGAGTGCAAGTACACCGCCAGCCCGTCCAGGAACATTTGCACCGACAACGCCACCAGCAGCATTCCCATCAGCCGCTCGATGGCGGACAGCGCCCGATCGCCGAGAATCCGGTACAGCGCGGTCGCGGAAAACAACACCACCGCAGAGGCCAACCACGCAATCAGGAGAGCGATGCTCCAGTCGACGGAACGGTCGGGATGCCTGTTCGCCAGCAACATCAGCGCCGCCATCGTCGAGGGTCCAGCGATACTCGGGATCGCCATGGGCACGATGAAGGGTTCCCCGCCCGGGACGTCGCCGAACACGCCTTCGGCGGTCGGGAAGATCATGCGCAGGCCGATGAGGAACAGGATGATCCCGCCCGCGATGCTGACCGACTCCTGCTTGAGCTGCAGGGCGGCGAGGATGTAGGTCCCTCCGAACAGGAACGCGAACAGGACCGCCAGCGCGATCAGCAACTCACGCGCGAGCACCACGCGCCGACGCGCCGGCGCGAGCGCCTTGAGCAGCGCGAGGAACACCGGCACGTTGCCGATGGAATCCATGATCAGGAACAGCATGAGCGCGGCCGAGAGCGTGGTCATCCTGCGGGCTCCGTCGCCGCGCCCATGTCGAACACGTTGCCGCGCCAGGGTGATCCGCTATCGGACAGCAGGCGGACCACGGCATCTGCGCACGCGTCTGGACCCGGCCAGCGGCCCGGGTTTTCGGCGAAGTACGCGCGCGCGCGGAGACGCGTGGACATCGGTTGCGGACGGATGCCGTGGATGCGCAGCGGAGTTCGATCGGTTTCGGCATGCAGCATCGCCACCAGCGCCGGCAGCGCCGACTTGGCGATGCCGTAGGCGCCGCGGTAGGGCTTCACGGTTTCCGCCGGGTCTTCGAGCACGAACACCACCGCGGCATCGCTCCGCTGCTGCAATAAAGGCAAGCACGCGCGGGTCAATAGCCACGGCGCGGTGAGGTTCGCATGCAGCGTACGCAGGAAGGGATCCGGCGCGACGTGGGCCAGCGGAGTCAATCCATCGAACCGCGCCGCGGCATGCACGATACCGTCGAGCCGACCGCAACCCTGTGCAATCGATGCGGCGAGCGAGTCGTAATCGTCCGCGCTTGCGCCTTCGAGGTCCAGGGGAAAGATCGCGGGCTGGGCCAGCTGCTCGAGTGCGATCGCGTCATAGACCTGTTCGAGCGAGCGTACCTTGCGTCCCAGCAGCACGACGGTGGCGCCGCCCCGCGCCGCCGCCAGCGCAGTGGCGCGACCGAGGCCACCAGTCGCGCCGGTGACGAGCACCACGCGGTCCTGCAATGGTCCGGGGAGCGGCTCGCGCCGCAGGTTTTCCGAAAGCGGCGTGGCCGAATTCACCACTCAGCTGCGCTGTGCTTCGCCGACCATCGCCGCGAGTTCACCCTTGGCCGCAAGCTCGAGGGCGATGTCGCAGCCGCCGATCAGCTCGCCGTTGATGAAGAGCTGCGGGAAAGTCGGCCAGTTGGAAATCCGCGGAAGTCCCGCCCGCACCTCGGGGTCCTCGAGCACATTGACCGATTCAAAGCGCGCTCCCGTGTCCACGAGCGCCTGCACGGTGCGCGCGGAAAACCCGCACATCGGGTACTGCGGCGTCCCCTTCATGAAGAGCACGATGGGATGGCCGTCGATGATCTGGCGTATGCGGGAATGCGCGTCCATTGACCTTTCCAACCTGACAGGGTGCGCATTGTATTGCGGCGTGCGGTGGGCGCCCACCCCGCGTCCGGGCTTGCCCCGGCGACGAAGCGCCTGGGGCATCGGCTGGCATGCGTTGGCGGAACGCTCATGCAAGGCTGGC
>JBKJSW010000434.1:0-14269 GCA_046595765.1 Ahniellaceae bacterium | reverse complement strand
CATCCTGTACGCGATGCGCTTCGCGACGCTCGACGAGGCGCTGGCCGCCCACAACGACGTGCCGCAAGGGCTTAGTTCTGCGATCTTCACGCAGAGCGTCAAGGCGTCCGAGGCGTTCCTGGCTTCCAGCGGCTCTGACTGCGGGATTGCCAACGTCAACATCGGCACCTCGGGCGCGGAAATCGTTGGCGCCTTTGGCGGAGAGAAGGAAACCGGTGGTGGTCGCGAGTCGGGCTCCGATGCCTGGAAGGTCTACATGCGCCGCCAGACCAACACCATCAACTACTCCGATTCGCTGCCACTCGCGCAGGGCATCAGCTTCGATTTGCCGTAGTTACGGATTACTGAGAGTGGCGCTACAGCACCCCTCTCCCACCGGGAGAGGGGTAGGGTGAGGGGCAACGCTTGCGACGTGTCAGCAACTCAAGGCGGCTGTTCGGCAACATGACATCCTGGGCAAGCCCTGCCCCTCATCCGGCGCTGCGCGCCACCTTCTCCCGTAGGGAGAAGGGTTCAAATGCGTCGCATCGAATCACCACAGCGTGTTGCGGACATCAGACATGTATTCCCTCGCCCGCCCGTTCCTGTTCGCGCTCGACGCCGAAATAGCGCACGGGCTCGGGCTGCGCGCGATCGAGGCGGCGTATCGGACCGGCCTCAATCCCCTGTTCTCACGGCGCACGCCGCCGCTGCCGACGCGCGCGTTCGGCATCGAGTTCCCCAACCCGCTCGGCCTCGCCGCAGGCCTGGACAAGAACGGCGCGCACATCGATGCGCTGGCCTCGCTCGGTTTCGGTTTCATCGAGGTAGGCACCACGACGCCGAAGCCGCAGGCCGGCAATCCGAAACCACGCATGTGGCGGCTGCCGGAATACGGCGCGGTCATCAACCGCCTCGGCTTCAACAACGAGGGCGTCGACGCGCTGGTCCGCCACGTCGGCCGCGCGAAGCGCAAGGTGCCGCTGGGCATCAACATCGGCAAGAACGCCACGACGCCCAACGAGCAGGCCCTCGACGACTACCGCCACTGCCTGGAGCGCGTGTATCCGCTGGCGGACTACATCACTGTCAATATCTCGTCGCCCAACACGCAGGGATTGCGCGCCCTTCAAACCGGCGACGCCCTCACCGCATTGCTGGACGGTCTGATCGAATCGCGCGAGCGCCTGTCCTCGCAGCACGGGCGACGCGTGCCGCTGCTGGTCAAGATCGCGCCCGATCTCGAGGAGACGGACATCGACGCCATGGCCGCGGCTTTCAATCGCGCACGCATCGACGGCGTGATCGCGACCAACACCACGATCGACCGCGTCGCAGTGGCCACGCATCCACGCGCCGCCGAAGCCGGCGGGCTCTCAGGCAAGCCACTGCTCGGCCGCTCCAACCAGGTGCTCGCCGCATTCCGCGCGCGGCTCGATGCATCCATCGACCTCGTGGGCGTGGGCGGTATCGACCGCGCGGATGCGGCGCGCAGCAAGCGCGCGTCCGGCGCGACGCTACTGCAGTTCTACACCGGCTTCGTCTACCGCGGCCCGGAACTCATCGCCGAGTGCGTGGAAGCATTGCGCGCATGAGTGCTGCAGGCGCCGGCCTACCGGGGATCCGGGTCACCCGCGATGTCGACCTGGTTGCATTCAACTCGCTGCGCCTGCCCGCGCGCACCGACCTGCTGGTCGAAGTACTCGATGACGCTGCACTGCCGGATGCACTCAAGTCCTTCGGGCCGCCGCGAGCGGTCCTCGGCGGCGGCAGCAACGTGGTGCTGCAGGGCGACGTCGAGGGACCGGTGTTCCGGATGCTCGGGCAAGGCTTCGAGGTACGCGCACACGACGATCACACCGTCCACGTGCAGGTCGATGCGGGTGTCGGATGGGACGCGCTCGTTGACCGCTGCATCGCCGCGGGAGCGCATGGCATCGAGAACCTGGCCCTGATCCCCGGCCTGGCGGGGGCCGCACCGATCCAGAACATCGGCGCCTACGGCGTTGAACTTGCCGAAGTGGTCGACCACGTCGAGGCATTCGACCTCCGCGACCTGCGGCCGCGCGTGCTGTCCGCCGCGGAATGCGCGTTTGGTTACCGGGACAGCCGCTTCAAGGCCGACTCCGGCCTATGGCTGGTGACGCGTGTGCAACTGCGTCTCGCACGTTCATTCCAGCCGCGTCTCGGTTACCGCGGGCTGGCCGATGAATTGGGAGAGCCAGGAGAAGCCGGCTACGGCGCACAGCAGGTCGCCGATGCGGTACGCCGCATGCGCAGGCGCAAATTGCCGAATCCCTCGACCTGTCCGAACGCCGGCAGTTTCTTCAAGAACCCGACCGTTACGCTGGTCGACGCGACCGCGCTGCGCGAGCGCTGGCCGGAACTTCCGGTGTATCCGCTGACCGATGGCCAGGCGAAGTTGAGCGCGGCGTGGATGATCGAGGCCTGCGGACTCAAGGGCACGCGCGTGGGCGGCGCGGCGATTTCGCCGCATCACGCGCTGGTCGTGGTCAACCACGGCGCGGCGACTGCCGCCGACGTGCTTGCGCTACAGGCACGCGTCGAGCGCGCGGTGCACCAGGCTTTCGCGGTGACTCTGGAACGCGAACCCGTGCTTATCGGCAGCGCGCCGCAGGCGTAGACTCCGCACCATGACCGCGCACCACCCGCAACTTTATTTGCTCGCCTACATCCCCCCGGCGCTGCTGCCGCTCGCGGCGTGGCTGGGCAGCTTGACCGGATTTTCCGATGCGTTCGCGTGGTTGCCGCTGCTCGTGTTGTTCGTCGTGTTGCCGATCGTCGATGCGGGACTCGGGCCAGACACGAGCAGGCCACCGGACGACGGCGCCGAATTCGGGAAGCTGCAGCAAGCGGCCGCGTATCGCGTGTTGACGATCGCCTGCGTGCCGATGCAGTGGGCACTGCTCGCGTGGAGTCTCTGGCATTGGCAACGCGCCGACTTCGATTGGGCAGGGTCGCTCGGCTGGATCCTGTCGCTCGGCGTGGTGGGTGGCGTGCTTGCCATCAACGTCGCGCACGAACTGATCCACAAATCCGGGCGCCTGGAGCGCACGCTGGGTGGGCTGCTGCTGGCCAGCGTCGGCTACGCAGGCTTCAAGATCGAGCACTTGCGCGGCCATCACGTGCATGTCGCGACACCGCTGGATCCATCTACCGCCCGCCTCGGTGAGTCGTCGTTCGCGTTCGTCGGCCGCGGCCTGCTGTTCAATCCGGCACGCGCGTGGCGGCTCGCACGCACCCGGCGCGAGCGCGCGGAACTGCTCGGCTGGCATGCGCTCACGCTGACTGCGACGATCGCGGTCGCGCTGTGGCTCGGTGCCGGCGCTGCGCTGGCCTTCATTGCCCAGGCGGTCGTCGCCGCGGGCGCACTCGAGGTGATCAACTACGTCGAGCACTACGGCCTCACGCGCGAGCGCACGGGCGAAGGAAGGTTTGGGCGCATCACTCATGCGCACTCGTGGAACTCGAATTTCCTGCTGACCAACGTGATGCTTTTCCAGCTGCAGCGCCACGCGGACCATCATGCGCACCCGCGCCGCCGTTACCAGTCGCTTCGCCACCACGCCGACTCGCCGCAGTTGCCGGCGGGCTACGCGGCGATGTTCCTGCTGGCGCTGGTGCCGCCGCTGTGGCGACGCGTCATGGATCGGCGCGTGGTCGCGCTCAGCGAATCGGTGCCGGCACCAACGTAGCGACGACCGACGGCTTGAACGTCGCTGCGTTGTTGGCAAGCCCGCGAGTCAGCCCTTCAGGCGCCGCCAGCGCGCGACTTCGGCGGTAAACCAGGCTCGGCTGTCGACGTCGGCGGCGCCGGGACAGCGCACGCGGTAGGACTTGCCGGACAGGCTGCTCTTGCTGGCCGCGCGATCGATGAAAGTCTCCGTGGTCGGCACCAGCTCCTTGGCGAGCAGGTACGTGTACTTCTTCTGCAGGTGCGCGGCGGCCTTGTTGGCGTTGTGCCAACTGCCGTTGCGCTGGAACTGGCAGCCCGATTGCCCGAGGGCCTGGAACAGGTGGGCGATTTCCTTGCGCGTTGCAGCGGAAGGCTCCTGGGCTGGGGCCGCGGCGGTGAGCAGGCAAAGGAGGGTTGCGGCGATGGATTTCATCGCGGCGGACCAGGCATGGCCGGGCGTGAAAACGAGCGCGCGATGACGTTAGTCATTGCACAAGCGCTCCAAGAATTTTCGCAAGCAGGCATCCGTGCGGCTGGGCGTCCGGCCCGGCCATCCATGGCTGGTCGTGAAAACGAGCGCGCGATGACGTAAGTCATCGCGCAAGCGCTCCAAGAATTTTCGCAAGCAGGCTTCCCTGCGACTGCAATCCGGCCCGCACATCCATGTGCGTGCGTTCAGCCCGATGCGACAGTCCCCCGGACTGTCGCGAGCGTCGGGCTTCACCCCACGCACTGGTAGTAGAGGGCGTCGGCGGTCTGGTTGACGACGGACTGGCCGAGGCTGATGGAGCCGGACTTGCGCAGGTGGATCTCGTCGCGATGCAGCCGGAGCTCGTCGTCTTCGCCGAGCTTGAGCCAGGTGCCGTTGGTGCTGCGGTCGGCCAACATGAAATAGCCGCGCTTGTATTCGACGATGGCGTGGTTGCGCGACACCCACTCGGTGTCGACCACGAGGCTGCTGGCCGGATCGCGGCCCAGCGTGAGCGCCGGCGACGCAGGCGAGATTTCAATCACCCGGCCGCGGAATCGCAGCACCAGCTTCGCGCCCGCGACATTCTGGAAATCGTCGATGCGGATCGCGCGCTGCACCATGGTGACGTTGCTGGTGTCTTCGTGCCACACCACGTCGACCACGGGGATCGGCTGCACCTTGCCGCTGACGCGTGCCTCGCCGAGCGAGCGCGTGTTGAGATTGCCGGCGGCGGCCGCCGCGGCCGTCGTTTCGGTGGTGACGATCTGCTCGCGCTTCGCCAGCGCGGCCATACGCGCGGCAGTGTTGACCGCGTCGCCGAACACATCGCCGCCTTCCTCGATGATCGCGTCGCCGTGATGCAGGCCGATGCGGATGCCGAGGCGCTCGGCCACGAACTCGGCGTCGTGCGACATGCGCTTCTGCATGTCGCAGGCGGCAAGCATGCCGGCCAGCGCCGAAGGGAACGTGCACATGACTTCGTCGCCGATGGTTTTCACCACGCGACCGCCGTGTCCTTCCGAAACCCCGCCCAGCGCATTGAGCACGGCCGAAATCAGCCGCCTCGCCTCCAGATCGCCGCGCGTCTCGAAGAGCTTGGTGCTGCCGGATACATCCGCGAACAAAATGGTGATCGGGCGGACTTCACTCATGCGGGCGATCATAGGTCATTAGCCGCCGTCGCAGCTACACAGCCCCGCCCGGCGCGGGGCCGCGTATTGGCCGGAGGGTCAGCAAGCGGCACCGCGGCTACCGACCCTTGCCGACTGCGGTCACCGTGCCCGCAGCGGCTTCCGCCGCCAGGCTCACGGCCGCCGCCACGATGTCGGCCTCGCCCGGGATGACGAGGAAGGCGGCACCGGCCAGGGGCGTGTAGGTATCGACCCCGACCACGCGGCGCAGGGGTTTGTGCCCCTGCCTGCCCTCGACGATGGCGGTGATGACACCCTCGCCGACGCCGGCGCTGTGCCGTCCCTCGTCGACCACGATGATGCGCGCGCACTCGGCTGCGTGGCGCGCGATGGCAGGCGCGTTCAACGGCACCAGCCAGCGCAGGTCGACGACGCGCACCCGCCAGCCTTGGGCAGTGGCGATGTCGCGCGCGGCCTTGAGGCTCATCGGCAGGCCGTTGCCGTAACTGAAGATCACGCAATCGCTCGCGTCCGCGTCGTAGACGCGCTCCTCGCCGAGCGTCATCGCTGCGTCCAGCGGCGGATACGCGGTCAGCCAGCCGCCATCGCCGGGCTCGTGCAGATCCTTGGTCATGTAAAGCGCAATGGGTTCGAGGAACACGCTGACGCGACCGTCGACCTTGGCCAGCGCGGCAAGGGTCCGCAGCATGGTGACGGCATCGTCGCCACGACTGGGGCAACCCAGCACCAACCCCGGGATGTCGCGCAGTGCGGCAATCGAGTTGTCGTTGTGGAAGTGACCGCCGAACCCGCGCTGGTACCCAAGCCCCGCGATGCGCACGATCATGGCGTTGCGGTACTGGTCGTTCGAGAAGAACTGCAGCGACGCAGCCTCGCCGCGCAGCTGGTCGCAAGCGTTGTGGAAATACGCGAGGTACTGGATTTCCGGCAGCGGCAACAGACCCAGGTTCGCGTATCCCTGCGCGAGGCCGAGGATCATCGTCTCGTCGAGCAGCGTGTTGAACACGCGTGCGTTCTTGAACGCCTTGTGCAGCCCCTTGGTCACCGTGTACACGCCGCCCTTCTGCGCCACGTCCTCGCCGAACAACAGCGACTCCGGATATTTCGCCATGAGGTCGTGCAGGGCGTTGTTGATCTGGATCGCGAGATGGCGCGGCGGCTGTCTCTCGGGCAGCTTCGCCTCGCTGCCGAACACGGCCGAACGTCGCTCGGCGAAATCCGCGCGCTTCGCCTCAGCCTCGACCGCCGCCGGCGAGTACGGCGCCAACGGCGCAATCACCTCTGCGAGATCCGTGAGCTTCGGGCGGCGATCCGCTTCTTCCGCGGCGGCGAAGCAGCGCACTCGTACCGCCTCGTACAGCGCGAGCAACCGCTCCTGCGTCATGAGCCCGGACTCGAGTGCGATCGCGGCGCTGCGCAGGAGCGGATCGCCTGCCTCAACCGCGCACAGCTCCTCGATCGATCGCCACTCGATCTCGAAGTCGGTGCCCGCGTGGCCCATGATCCGCGTCGTGCGCAAATGCAGGAACGTCGGCCGGCGCGTGCGGCGACAGTGCTCGACCGCGTCACGCACCTGGCCGAAACCGGTCGCGAGATCGAGCCCGTCGGCGAAGAAATAATCGAGGTCGCGCCGGTCGCGGAAATTGCGCGCGATCCAGTCGGTCGGGGTCTTGACCGAGATGCCGATGCCATTGTCCTCGCACACGAACAGCACCGGCGCCGGCAGCTTCTGGTAAGCGGTCCACGCGGCGGTGTTGAACGCGGTCTGGGCGGTCGCGTGGTTGCTCGACGCGTCGCCGAAAGAGCAGATCGCGATGCTGTCGTGCGGGATCGGCGAGGCATGGCCGATGCGGCGCGCCTGTTCGATCGCGACGGCCGTGCCGAGCGCCTTGGGCAGGTGCGACGCGATCGTCGAGGTTTGCGGCAACACCCACAGCGGCTTGGAACCCCACACCTTGTGGCGGCCGCCCGAGGCAGGGTCGTCGCGGCTCGCGGCGAACGACAAAGCCGAATCCATCACCGGATCCATGCCGGGCAACTTGCGGAAACGTTCCGCCATGAAGCCACCACTGCGGTAGTGCAGGAACGCCGGATCGGTATGGCGCGTCAGCCGGGCCACCATGGCGTTGCCTTCGTGGCCGCTCGATCCGATCGTGTAGAAGACCTTGTTCTGCACGCGCAGCACGCGCGCCATGAGGTCGAGGTGGCGCGAGATGAGCTGCGACTCGAGCAACTGCATGAAGCCGTGCGCGTCGAGCGCGCTGCCGTCGAGGACGGCCTCGTCCGGCGCCGGCTTGGCGTCCGGCCGGCCCGACCACGCGCGCACGAACTCGGAAAAGTTGACGTCGCAGATCTCGGCGCGATTGACGCCGCGCATCCGCGCCGGAAGGGAGTTCACCGCAGCCACCATCTCAATCTCCGCAACGGCGATGACCGCGCTGCTCTATTGTCGCCGCTGCGGGCTGCCGAGCGCGAGTCTCGCGTTCACTGCGGCAACGCGGCGTTGGGTAGTCGGCGGCTTTTGTCGCTGTCGTAGGGCGGGCACTGCCCGCCAACAGGCCGCAGTTGCGGCGGGCAGTGCCCGCCCTACGATGCGAGCAGGCGCGCGGCGACTTCGGCGGTGACGTCGGGCATCGGCACGAATCCGGGCAGCGCTTCCAACTCGGCGAGCCAGCGCACGATGGCGGGATAGCGCGCCAAGTCGAAGCCGCCCTGCTCTGCGCAATGCGTGTAGGCATGCAGTGCGATGTCGGCGATGCCGCGCGCACGTCCCGAGAACCAGGGCGCCGCCTCGAGATGGCGCTGCATGACGGCGAGCGCGTGATGACCCCGGTCCAGGCAACGGGCCAGCTCCGCCCCGCGCCGATCGCTGTCGGTTGCTGTCCAGCCGCGGATGAAGCGCGCGACCGCGACGTAAGGCTCATGGCTGTACTGCTCGAAGAACATCCAGCTCAGGCAACGCGCGCGTTCGAAATCGTCGCCGGAAAACCAGGCCGTGCCCTGCGCCAGGAAATACAGGATCGCGTTCGATTCCGCGAGCACGCGGCCGTCGTCGAGCACCACGATGGGCACCTTGCCATTCGGGTTGAGCGCGAGGAACCCGGGCGTGCGGCACGCGCCGTGCGCGCTGTCGACCTCAATCCATCGATACGGCAGCTGCAACAGTTCGAGCAGCAGGCGCACCTTGTAGCAGTTGCCCGACACACCCATCCCGTACACGGCGATCATGTCAGAGCCGCCCCGGCGCGGCGTCGCGTCCACGCCTCATGCGTCTGGCCCCACACGCCGATCTCGACCTGCTCGAAGGGTGGCGCAAGCTTGCCAGGTCCCTGAAACGTCGAGCCGAGCCGTTCCGCGAGCGCGATCGACGGCGCGTTGCCCGGCATGATGTTGTGCATGATCTCGCTCCAGCCGAGGTTCGCGAAGGCCCAGTCGATCGCGGCGATAGTCGCCTCGGTGGCGTACCCGCGGCCCCACGACGCACGGCGGAAGACCCAGCCGACCTCGGTGCCGTTGTGGCGGTCCGGCTGCCACGGGCCGGCCTGCCCCAGCCATTCGCCGCTGGTCTTGTCGATGACCGAAAACATGCCGAACCCCTGCACCGCCCACGCACCCGGCATCTGCAGGAACTTGCGCCATGCCGCTGCGCGCGGCATGTGGCCGCCGACGTAACGCGCAGCTTCCTCGTCCGCAAACACTTCTGCGTAGCCGTCGAAGTCGGAGCGTTCCGGCAGCCGCAGGATCAGCCGCTCCGTCTCGATCCGCGGCGACATTTCGCGCATGCCGTTGATCGTTCCGCTAGAACGCGCTGATGCCGGTCAGTTCGCGGCCGACGACCAGCTGATGCACCGTTTCCGTGCCCTCGTAGGTGATGACGGATTCGAGGTTCAGCGCATGGCGTATCGGACAATGCTCGGTGGTGATGCCGGCGCCGCCGAGGATGTCGCGGGCTTCGCGCGCAATGTCGATGGCCATGCGGCAGTTGTTCCATTTCGCGAGCGAGACCTGCGTCGGCTGCATCTTGCCCGCGTCCTTCAGACGGCCGAGCTGCAGCGAGAGCAGCTGCGCCATCGTGATGCGCCGGGCCATCTCGGCCAGCTTGAGCTGCACCGCCTGGTTGGCAATGAGGGGACGATCGAACAGGATGCGCTCGCGACCATACGAGATCGCCTCGGCGAGGCAGGCCTGCGCGGCCCCGATTGGACCCCAGGTGATGCCGTAGCGGGCCTGTGTCAAACATCCCAGCGGACCCTTGAGACCCTTGACGTTGGGCAGCCGGTTGGCCTCGGGCACGCGCACGTCGTCGCAGAACAATGCGCTCGTCACCGACGCGCGCAGGCTCATCTTGTGCTTGATCTCCTGCGCCTTGAAGCCCGGCATGTCGCGCTCGACCACGAAGCCCTGGATGCCGTCGTCGGTCTGCGCCCACACGATGGCGATGTGCGCCAGGTTGCCGTTGGTGATCCACATCTTGGCGCCGTTGAGTATCCAGTCGCCGCCATCCTTGCGCGCGACGGTCTTCATGTTGGCGGGATCGGACCCGCCGTGCGGCTCGGTCAGACCGAAGCAGCCGATGATCTCGCCGCGCGCCATGCCGGGCAGCCAGCGCTCGCGCTGCTCTTCGGTGCCGTACGCAAAAATCGGGTACATGCACAGCGACGACTGCACGGAGACGAAACTGCGGATGCCCGAATCGCCGCGCTCGAGCTCCTGGCAGATGAGGCCGTAACTCACCGCATTGAGCCCGGCGCAGCCGTATTTCTCAGGGAGTGAGGAACCCAGCAAGCCCAGCTCCGCGATCTCGGGAACCAGCTCTGCCGGAAAGCGCCCCTGGTCGAACGCGTCGCCAATGATCGGCAAGACGCGCTCGTTGGTGAAGCGCGCCACGCTGTCCTGCACCGCGCGCTCCTCTTCGCTGAGCAGTGAGCGGATGTCGTAGAGATCGAGCGGGTCAAGTGCCATGCGCGTGCCAGCAACCAATTGAGCGAGACGTGAAGTTTAGCGTCGCGGTGGCGAGGTTCACGAAAACATCACCGACGCGGCCTAGTCGCGACGCCAAAATGCTTGTTTATCATTCATTTATCAGTAACATCCGGCGCTGCAGACTTGCCGTTTCCCGCTCTACCTAACCCGATGAGGATTGTCCCGATGAAAATGCGCTCGATTCTGCTGCTCGCCGGCCTCGCCATGGCGGGTATCTCGCAAGCCCAAACCATCTACACGGTGAGCGGCACCAACTTCAACACGTTCGATGCGACCTCGACGAGCGCGGCATTCGCGACCGTTGGCATCACCGGACTGATGGCGGGCGACGTGGTCATCGGCCTCGACCGCCGACCGGCGAACGGCGCGCTGGTGCTGGTCGTTGACGGCACTGCCTCGGATCGCCTGTACACGCTGAACCCGACCACGGGCGTGGCCACCCTGTTGTCGACGCTGGCCGCCGATCCCGCCGATACCACCGCGCCTTTTGCCGGCTTCACGGGCACGTCGTTCGGTACCGACTTCAACCCGGTCCCGGATCGCCTGCGCGTTACCAGCGACGCCGCCCAGAACCTCCGCATCAACGTCGACACCGGCCTCGTCACCACTGACCTGCCGCTCAACGGCGCGACCGCCAGCATCCAGGGCTCCGCGTACACCAACAGCTTCGCCGGGACGACCACGACCACACTGTACGGAATCAACGGCACCACCGATTCCGTCTACACGCAGAACCCGCCGAACGACGGGACGCTGGTCCTGCTCGGCGCGCTCGGCGTGGACACCGCCAACACGATCGGCTTCGACATACTCACCAACAATGGCGCCGCGGTGGCGAACACCGCCTATGCCGGGCTGTTCGTCGGTGGTTTCACCAACCTGTACACGATCAACCTGACCACGGGCGCGGCTACCCTCGTCGGCCGCCTCGGCAGCGGCGCCGTGATCCAGGGCTTTGCGGTCGCGCCCGGTGCCCCGGGCGGCAACGGCGCCAGCGGCGTTCCGGCCTTCGGCACGGGCGGCCTGGTCCTGCTCGGCCTGCTGCTCGGCGCCTTCGCGATAGTGGTCATCCGCCAGTCGCGCTGAAACACCTGATCCTGCGTTGCCAAAAACGCCGCCTTCGGGCGGCGTTTTTTTTGCGCACGATCCATGCGCGCGGCGACGGAGGGCTGTCAACGGTCGAGCGGACTCAGTACCGCCGAAGCACCGCGACCGAGCACGTGGGTGTAGATCTGCGTGGTAGCCAGATCGGCATGCCCTAGCAATTCCTGCACCGTGCGGATGTCGCATCCGGTTTCGAGCAGGTGCGTGGCGAATGAGTGCCTGAGCGTGTGGCAGGTTGCGGGCTTGGTGATTCCAGCGCGCAGTCGGGCCGACCTGATGGCACGTTGCAGGACGCTTTCGTCCACGTGGTGCCGGCGCACAGCGCCGGAGTGCGGGTCGCGCGAACGCCTTGCCGACGGAAAGACGTACTGCCAGCCAAGCTCACGCTCGGCATTCGGATACTTGCGCGCCAACGCGTGCGGCAACCACACCGCCCCGTGACCCACCCCGATTTCCTGTCGGTGTAGTGCGGCGGCGCGCTCGATCGTCATGGAGAGGGACTCGCGGAGGCGGTTCGGCAATGGAACCCGGCGATCCTTGCCGCCCTTGCCATCGCGCACCGTGATCTCGCCGCGATCGAAGTCGACATCCTTGATGCGCAGCCTCAGGCATTCGAGCAGACGCATGCCCGTCCCGTACAACAGCGCGGCCATGAGCCACTGCTGGCCGTCGAGCACGGCCAGCAGGCGACCCACCTCTTCGCGCGACAGCACGCACGGCACACGCTGCGGACGCTTCGCACGAACGATGGACTCCATCCACGGCAGGTCCTGGCGCAGCACCTCCCGATAGAGGAAGAGCAACGCAGCGAGCGCCTGGTTCTGGGTTCCGGGCGCCACCTGGCCACGTGTTGCAAGCGCGCTGAGGAACCCTTCCACCTCGACCGCGCCCATGTCGGCCGGATGCCGCTTGCCGTTGGCGACGATGAAGCGCCGTATCCAACCGACGTACGCATGCTCGGTCCGCAGGCTGAAGTGTTTGAGCCGGATCCGCTGCCTCACCTGATCCAGAAGGCGCGGCGCAGCGGATTGGCTGCCTGTTACACCCCCCGTTTCGCCGGTGTAACTCATACCGCCTCTCGATCGTCGGATAACACGTCGAGAGTGAAGCGGACGATGCGAGGCGGATAGCGCCTATCTGTCTGAAGCTGGGTAAGATTTTTCGGATATGCAACCGCACCCGGGCGATGCATACTCCGGACAACGCGTCATTCGAGACGCCGAATAGGCGTTAGGCGGCAACCAATGTCTACTGCACTTGAATTCCGCACTCTCGCTATGGCAATAACCGCACTTGCAACACTGGGATGTGCGAGTTCCGGCCTGCTGTCTTCGCGAAGCGACTGGGGCGGAGACTTCACTGATCGCTCTCCACCAACCGCGAAGTGTCCTGGCGGCACGCTTGAGCAGTTAAAAACGCGCATGGACGTGTCAGCGACTGTGATTCCTCTGATAGAAGAGGTTAAGTTGCCTAAAGCCGTGAAGGCGGAGCTGTTGGCGGGCGCGCAACTTCTTAAATTCTGGTTCGGCACCAATCCGCAAGAGCCGGGCTACTGGGGCTTCGGCGGCCATCTGGTCTCGCGGGATGGTTGCATCATTTATGCTCGCACAACTGAACATGACAACTGAGCAGCCGCCTAACTAAGTATTCAAGCCGACCGCCAAGATCTCCTCATTTGTTTCCTGTCGCTGCTCGCGCGGCGGCGGCTTAACACGGCGTTAGGACTCACTGCGAATGGGCGGCGTTATCAGCGGCTTGATTGGTGGCGCCATCACCGTAGCCATTACGGCCTACGTGGCGAGAGCCGTAGGACGGGCTGCAGCGCCTGGGGTGCTGAAGTTCGGCGTATTCATGTGGTTACTTGCAAGTCTTTGCCTCGCGCTCGCTCTGCTGCCAGTAGCCTCAACGGTATTGGCTGGTCACGATCGAGAATTTTGGGCAAAAGTCGCCTTGTTTGCAGGCTTCGGTCTGGGCTCAGCGTACTGCTTTGCGGAGGCAGCGCTTGTCCGTGGCAGGTTCAACGAACAAGGAATCGAGTTCTCAACTCCTTGGACGGGAGAAAAGAGCGAGAAGTGGAGCAACCTCACTTCCGTGGAGTTCAACGTCTGGTGTAGCTGGTATGTACTGACATTCAAGAGTGGCAGCAAGATTAGACTTTCCCAGTACCTTGGTGGTCACCTGTCAGCGTTAGCGGCGGCTGGTAAAAGCGGCGAGTCCTAACTATGTGTGTATGGACTCCTCCCGCAAGTAGTGCCGAGCGCTCTTCGTCGCAAGCAAGTCGGATCGGCTGCAGTCGTGTATTCGGCCTTTGGGCGGATCGCTGATCCTGGCCATCATGGAATCCGCGGGGCAGAGCCAAACGTTCAAGCGGTCGATGTGTGGCGCGACCAACATAGTTATCGGCTTTTCTGCCCCGGGGACCGACGCGCTTGCCATGACTCGAGAGCTCGGTGCAGCCGGTGATGGGGTGATTGTTCCTCGTTGAGGTTTGTCTACAAACCGGGCATCAGTGCAAGGGCATGACGCTGACGTGGTCCGGATTGAACGCGACCCGGTGATGTTCGGCAGCCCACAGGCGGCGGGCGAGCTTGTTGGCGACGGCGCAGGCGGCCTTGTTCCTGCCGATGCGTTCCGACAATCCGAGTGCCCATGCGCTCAGCCCGTCGAGCGTTTCCTCCTGGCGTCGCTTCACGACTGCGCGCTGCAGCAGGCTGCGCGCACCGTGGATCAGCAGCGTGCGAAGGTAAATGTCGCCACGTCGCGTCAACTTGCCGAGCCGGCGCGAGGTGCCGCTGGAGAATTCCTTCGGCGTGAGGCCAAGGCTCGAGGCAAAGTGTCGGCCACTGGGGAAGCGATCGAGGTCGCCCTGGCTTGCGCTCAGCG
>JBKJSW010000404.1:0-9571 GCA_046595765.1 Ahniellaceae bacterium | reverse complement strand
GTCGCCTTGCGCAAACCACCAGGCCAGTCCCAGCGCCAGCAGCACTCCGGCGGCGACAAGTCCCGGATGAATCTCGCCCCGAATCCGACGACCGCCAGCGGGACCGCCTGTCATCGGCGCCTCAGCCCCGCGCGCGGGTTCATGCCTCCGCGCAATAGACCTTGGCCTGGGCGCGACGACGTTCCAGTTCCTCGATTTGCTGCTGGGCGCTCAATTCTTCCTGCTTGCCGTCGCCATCCGAGTCCATCGCCACCCGAGGATTGTTCGAAAGCACCGTCACCGCGTCCTGCGCCGCCTTGCAGTTGGCACTCTCGGGGCCGATGATCGAGCCGGGGCGAGTCGTCGTCGGCGCCGCGGCGTTGCCGCCTTCGCCAGTCACCGCGGGCTTCACCTCGGGGGCCAGCACGGTTTGGGAGTGGCGGATCGACACCCGCTCCGCGCCCACGCCTTCCGGCGCATTGCTGCTGAAGTGCCAGACGCCCTGCGCGTCCTTCCACTTGAAGATCTGATCCTCCGCCACGGCACCGGCCGTGAGCGCGGAAGCGAGGAGCAGCCAGGCGATTTTCGGGTTCATGCGCTTGCCTCCGGATTCAGGACGCTTGATTAGCACCCGACGATCATCGTTACAAGCTGGCCACGTCGCATTTCCCCCGTGCCTGCCTTGCGCGGGCGGTACGTTGGGCAACGCTCCGCCGTTTCCGGGCACGCCGCCGCCACGCTCCCGGCGTTCGTGCCGCGCGGCGGCGCACCGGGCCGAAGGTGCTCGGATACACTCGCCGCAGTTCCGGATCGCGATACCCATGAACGAGCTGCCGACTGCGGCGCCGCGCCGTCGCGGCATCTACCTCCTGCCGAACCTGCTGACCACGGGCGGCCTGCTCGCGGGGTACTACGCCATTGTCGCGGCCATCGGCGGGCGTTACGTGGCGGCCGCGGTCGCTGTATTCGTAGCGGGCGTGCTTGACGGCATCGACGGTCGCGTGGCGCGGATGACCAACACGCAGACCGAATTCGGGGTGCAGTACGACTCGCTCGCGGACCTCGTGAGTTTCGGGGTGGCACCGTCGCTCGTGATGTTCACCTGGTCGTTGTCCACGCTGAAGGCCGTGGGCCCGGCATGGGGCAAGATCGGCTGGGCCGCTGCGTTCCTGTATGCGGCCTGCGCCGCGCTGCGCCTCGCGCGCTTCAACACGCAGGTCGGCAGCCAGGACAAGCGGTACTTCCAGGGCCTCGCGAGTCCCGCCGCAGCGGGACTGATGATGTCTTTCGTGTGGATCGCCAATGAGTACGAGTTCGCGGGCCATGAGGTCTCCTGGGCTGCGCTCGCCGTCACGCTCATCGCCGCGCTGCTCATGGTCAGCCGCGTGCGCTACCTCAGTTTCAAGTCGGGCAAGCGTTCCGACCGCGTGCCGTTTTTCGCCGTGCCGGTGGCGCTGCTGGTGCTGGTGGCGATCGTGGTGGACCCGCCCGAAGTGTTGTTCGCGATCTCGGTCCTGTATGTCGCGAGCGGTCTCGCGATGACACTCTGGGGCATGCGCCGCTGGCGTTCGCGGCGCGATACCGGCGTCGCCAGATCGGATGCGCAGCTGGCCGAACCGAAGCCTCCCGAATGAACACGTCATTGCTCGATGTCGCGGAAGCGGAGGCACCGGCGGCGGCGATGGGTGTCGAGGCCAGCATGCTCGCGTCGCTCGCCGACCTCAGCCAGGCGCTCGCGCGTTCGGTCGATATCACGCGTACTCTGCAACTGCTGGTCACGCGCATCGTCGAGACAATGCACGCGGAAGCGGCGTCGATCTTCCTGGTCGATGCGTCGGGCACGCAGCTCGAATGTCGTGCGTGCGCCGGTCCCACCGACATCGTCGGACTGCGGGTGTCGATCGAGACGGGCATCGTCGGCCGCACGTTCGCGAGCAACACGTGCCAGATGGTGCGCGACGCCACGCATGATCCCGACTTCGCCAACAAGATTGACGAGAAGACCGGCTTTGCCACGCATTCGGTGTTGTGCGCGCCGCTGTCGGCGGCGAACGGCCCGATTGGCGTGATCGAAGTGCTCAACAAGCGCGACGGCGCCCTGTTCGGCAATTCCGATCGCGAGCTTCTGCGCATGCTGGCGGCGCCTGCGGTGCTCGCGGTCGGCAATGCCCAAATGGCGACCGAACTCCTCGAGCAGAACCGGATCCTGCGCGAGCTCCAGCTGGCTCGTCGCATGCAGCGCATGATGCTGCCCAAGCGCCGCCGCGCCGGTTATCCGGTCATCGGGATCAATCGCCCTGCGCGCGAGATGTCTGGTGATTTTTACGATTTCTTCGACCTGCCGGACGGCCGCATCGCGTTCACCGTGGGCGACGTGGCAGGCAAGGGACTCGATGCGGCCCTGCTCATGATCCGCACCGCGAGCCTCATGCGCTGGATTGGCAAGGAAGGCCGCCACGCACCGACCGAATGGCTGGCCCTCGTCAACGCGGAGCTGGCGAGCACGGTGTCTGGTGGCATGTTCGTCTGTGCGGTCGCGGGTTACTACGACCGCAACACCGGCCGCGTCGCATGGGCAAGCGCGGGATTTCCGCCGGCGCTGCAGCGCGACGCTTACGGCGACGTGCGCGAGATCGTCGCGGGAGGCCCGCCGCTCGGCATCGTCGACGACGCGACATGGCAGGATGAGAGCGTCGACCTGAAGCAGGGCAGCCTGTACTTCTACAGCGACGGTGTGACCGACGTGATCCAGGCGAGCGGCGAGCGGCTGGGCGTCGCCGGAGTGCGAACTCTGGTCAGCGCCCTGGCGCACCTCCCGCCCGAATCGCGCCTGCGCTCGATGCTCGGCATCCTGCGTCGCCTGAAGCTCGCCGACGACACCACCATGCTGATGATCGAGGGCGAGCGATGAGCGGTCCCGCGCTGCTGCGACTGGACATGCCGGCGAGGGCGGAGACGCTGGGCGACCTGCGCATCGCGTTGCGTGCCGCGTTCGCGCGCGCCGACATCGCGCCCGCGGCGTCCGAGCGGCTGGTGCTCGCGATCAACGAAGCGGTGTGCAACATCATCCGCCACGGCTACGCCGGCCGCGATGATGGCGCACTGCACCTGCGCATCGAACGCGCGCGCGGCGTGCTGCGCATGCGGCTGCGCGACGCGGCGCCGCCGGTCGACCCGTCGCGCATCAAGCCACGCGACCTCGATGAGTGCAGGCCCGGCGGTCTTGGCATCAATTTCATCGACGCGACCATGGACAGCTGGCGCCTGCGTCCGCTGCGCAGTCGCGACGGCAACGTGTTGACGATGCGTAAACGCTTGCGTGACGTACGCTTGCGCTCCAAGCGGGAGCAGGGGACACCATGAACAAGTGCGAGACCGAGGATGCGCAGGGCCTGCGCCTGGTCAGGGTCAACGGCGAGGTCGACATGTCGTGGTCGCAGGATTTGCGCAAGGAGATCCTCGACGCCCTGTCCAAGTCGCCGGCGGTCGGAGTGGACCTCTCCGGCGTCAGTTACATGGACTCGTCCGGGATCGCGGCGCTGGTCGAGGGCTTCCAGCAATCGCGCGCCTCGAAGAAGCGCTTCGCGCTGATCGCACCGAGCGACTCGGTGCGCAGCGTGCTCGAACTCGCTCGCCTGGATCGCGTGTTTCCCATCTTCGACACCATTGCGGCGGCACTCGGTGACTGAAGCCACCCGCCGCAGGCAAGGCGTCGTGGAGCGCATCGGGCGCTCCACCGTCGGCATTGTCGACGGCCTCGGCTACGCGGGGATGCTGTTGTTCGAGAGCGTGGCCTACCTGATTGCGGGTTGGCGCCGTGGGCAGCCGGTACGCCCGCGCGCGATCGCTGACCAGATGCGCCAGGTCGGCATCGAGGCGATTCCCATTGTGCTTCTGCTGTCGACCACGGTCGGGCTCATGCTGGGCATCCAGTTCATCGCCGCGTTGGGCGAGTTCGGTGCCGAGAGCGAAGTGGTGATCGCGGTGGCGAAATCGGTCACGCGCGAGTTTGGCGCCCTCATCACCGGCATCCTGGTTGCGGGCCGGTCGGGGTCCGCGTTTGCCGCGCGCATCGGCTCGATGACGGTGTCGCAGGAAGTCGACGCGCTCGCCGTGATCGGCATCGAGCCCGTGCGCTACCTGGTGGCGCCGGCACTGCTCGCGATGCTCGTCATGATGCCCATCCTCACGATCTTCGCCGATGCCGTCGGGCTGGTGGGCGCGGCGCTGTACTGTTCGCCGATCCTCGACGTCAGCGTGCCCTCGTTCCTGATGATGGCGCTGAAGACGCTGACGCTGTGGGACATCGGACAGGGGCTTGCCAAGAGCGTCATGTTCGCCCTGCTGATCACGGTGATCGGCGTCGCCACCGGTTTCGGTGTGAGTGGCGGTGCCGAGGGCGTAGGCCGGGCCACCACGCGCGCGGTCGTGCTCTCCATTTCCAGCATCGTCGTGGCCGACATGATCTTCAGTTTCTTCGTCAACCGATGAACACTGAAATGCATGCTCCCAATCTCCAGTCAGCGTCCATCGCCGACACGACCTCCAGTTTCTTCGTCAATCGATGAGGGCTGAAGTGCATTCTCCCGATCTCGAGTCAGCGTCCATCGCCGACATGATCTTCAGTTTCTTCGTCAACCGATGAACGCGGTCCGCGCTGAACCCGCGAGCGTCGACGCGGCCGCGCCGATCATCGACGTCAAGGGTCTGTGCGCATGGTTCGGGCGGCGACAGGTGCTGCACGACGTGGACTTCCGCGTCAACGCGGGCGAGATCCGCGTGATCATGGGCGGCTCGGGTTCCGGCAAGAGCACGCTGCTGCGCCACCTGCTCGGCCTGCTGCGTCCCCGGCGAGGGGACGTCAAGATCCTCGGTGTCGACGTGGCGCACGCCGACTCGCGCACGTTGATCGACCTGCGCCGGCAGATGGGCGTTTCGTTCCAGGGTGGCGCGCTGTTCACCTCCATGTCGGTAGGCGACAACGTGGCCTTGCCTTTGCGCGAACACACCGAGCTCGACGAAAGCACGATCCGCATCATGAGCAGGCTCAAGCTCGAGGTAGTCAATCTCGGCGGTTTCGCCGAACTCATGCCGAGCGAACTGTCAGGCGGCATGGTCAAGCGCGCCGCACTGGCGCGGGCCATCGTGATGGACCCGAAGCTGCTGTTTTTCGACGAACCTTCGGCCGGACTCGATCCCGTCGTCTCCGCGGAACTCGACGAACTGATCCTCAAGCTGCGCGAAGCGATGCGCATGACCATCGTGGTCGTTACGCACGAGCTCGAGTCGGCCTTCAAGATCGCCGACAGCATCACCGTCCTGGACCAGGGGCGCATCCTGCTGACCGGCTCCGCGGACGAAGTGCGCGCGAGCGACAATGAGCGCATCCAGGATCTGCTCAACCGTCGCCCGCGCGAAGTTGAAGTGGACGCCGACGCCTATCTCAAGCGCCTGACCGGAGAAGTCGACTGATGCATGTTCCAATCCGCTGCAGTGGCCCAGGGAGCATCGACCGTCCATGAAACGCGACACCATCAATTACACGCTGGTCGGAGGTGTCGTGCTGGCCGCCATCGCGCTGCTGGTGATCGCGCTGGTCGTGATCACCGGCCGCAGCGGCCGCACCACGCCTTATTTCGTCGAGTACAAGAACGTGACCGGACTCGACTTCGGCGCTCCCGTTTTCTACGAGGGTTACCGCATTGGCCAAGTCGAAGAGATCGTTCCGCAGCGGCGCGACAACAAGACTCGTTACCTGATCGAGGTCGCTGTGCGGCGGGACTGGCCGATTCCGGACGACTCGCTGGCGCAACTGGCATCGAGTGGACTGCTCGCCGACGTCGCGATCTCCATCCGCGAGGGGGGTAGCCGCAGCATGCTCAAGCCGGGTGGCAGGTTGAAGGGTCGCGAGGCCGCCGATGTATTCAACGCGTTGAACGAGCTCGCGGGCGAAGTGACAACGTTGACGCGCACCCACGTGACGCCGCTGGTGCGCATGCTCACGCAGCGCATCGAGTCGATTTCGGGAACGGTCGACGAGAACGCCCCGGAGATCATCCGCCAGGCGCGCGACCTGCTCATCCGACTGAACCGCGTCGCCGAAGGCGTCGACCAGATCGTCGGCCCGGCCAACCGCAAGGCCGTCGACACCACGCTGGCGAACCTCGCCGAAGTCACCGGCGAACTCAAGGGTACGCAGGAGAAGCTCGACAACGCGATGACCCAGATCGAAGGCATGGCCGTCGAGAATCGCCCGGCACTGCGTCGGTCGGTGCAGGACATGGCGCAGATCACGTCCGCGCTATCGCGCCGCATCGACGCCATCTCGCACAACCTCGAGGCGTCCAGCCGCAACTTCCAGGAGCTCTCGCGTGAACTCCGCAAGAGCCCGAACCGCCTGCTGCGCACGCCGCCGGCCGATGACGTGGTGGTCGAGGAGGAAGACTGACATGATTCCCATGAAGCCATTGGCGCTCGCCACCCGGGTGGTTGCCTGCGCGGTCGCGCTGGTGCTGGCCGGCTGCGGTTCGGTCCCGGCGGTGCCGGAAGTCCGCTACTACCGTTTGCCACCGGGTGCGGAATTGCCAAATGCGGAAACTGCCGCGTTCCAGCAGGCACTCGTCGTCGAACCGCTCACCGCGGACGGCGTCTACAACGACCAGGCGATCCTGTACGCGCTGAAACCGGACGGCAGCCTCAAGAACTACCACTATCAACTCTGGAGCGATCCTCCCAGCCGCCTCATCCAGCGCCGACTCATCGCCAACCTGCGCAGCGCGCGCATGGCACCGGTAGTGACCGACCGGCTGCCTGCATCGCAACCCTCGCTGCGGGTCACCGGCCTCATCGAGCGATTCGAGCGCGTGCGCATCGGCGAGGATCGCTGGCAGATCTACGTGTCGCTGCAGTTCCGGCTGGACGGCAACGATGACCAGCCGCTGATGCAGAAGAGTTATCGCGCCGAAGTGCCAGCCGAAGGACCGTCCATCCAGGCCACCGTGCGCGCGTTCGCGAAGGCGATTGATCAATGCTTCGCCCAGTTGCGCGCGGATCTCGCGGCGCTCGGACAGGCCTGACATGCAGGCCGCCCTGCCCGAATCCGAGCGGCTGCGGTTGCTGGGGATCATGGGTGTGGATGTCTATGTCCCACGCATCGCACCGCTGGCTCGCGCCACCGAAGTGGCTTCCGCGCCAGCGCAAGTGCCCGCGACTTCCCTCGCGGCACGCGTGCTGGTTCGCGGCGTCGGCGCCGACGCGCGCCCGCGGCTGCTCGCCGCGGTGTTGCGCGGCGCACGCTTGCAGAGCCAGGATTGGTCCCTGGCTCCCGGATCGGGCGGCGCGCTGCCCGAGTGGCGATTCGGTCAGGTCGAGGGCGCGGGCGTGACGCCGCCGGCGCTCGCACTGCCGAGCCTTGCCGAGTTGCGCGAATCCGTCTCGGCGCGCCGCGATGCGTGGCGGCTGCTGCGTTCATGGTTGCGGCGCGCGTGAACGCGCAGCGACTCGAAAACGGTGAGCACAGCGTGCATGGGCGCCTGCGCTTGCGCAGCATGCAGGTGGAGGACGTGGCGACCGTCGCGACGATCGATGCGAGAGCCTATGAATTTCCATGGACGCCGGGCATTTTCGGCGACTGCCTGCGTGCCGGATACACCGCGATGGTGCTGGAGGACGACGACGGCATCGTCGGCTATGCGATCTTCACTGCTTCTGCGCACGAAGCGCACCTGCTCAACGTGTGCGTCGCGCCCGAAAGGCAGGGCGAGGGTTGCGGCCGCCGACTGGTCAAGCGCGTGCTCGATCTCGCGCGCTGGCAGCGTTGCGAGCGCGTGTATCTGGAAGTCCGGCCGACCAACGTGCACGCCATTGCGCTGTACCACGACCTCGGGTTCAACGAGATCGCCGCGCGTCCACGCTATTACCCGGCACGCGATGGGGCTCGTGAAGACGCCACCGTGATGGCGCTGGAGCTCCTCGCGCCCGAGTGATCGGCTGTTCCGAGCCGCGTACAGCGACCGGGTTCCTGTAGGAGCGCCGCAAGGCGCGATGACTTCGCTCCGTACCGACTCGTGATCGCGCCTTGCGGCGCTCCTACATTCCGGTGAATCTCACCCCCCCCCGTGGGAGCGTCGCCAGGCGCGATCCTCCTCGCGCCCGAGTGACTAATTTCGCCGCAGGCGCAAACGGCCGGCGGTGCGAAGGCGCGTTATGCGAGACGGGCGAGTTGCGCGGCGAGGGCGCTGTGCTGGGTCTCCCAGTCAATTAGACGGGCGCGCTCGGTCGTGACCACCGCAGCGGGCGCGTTCGCTACAAACGTCCCGCTTGCGAGTTTGGCCTCGCACTTCGCCACTTCGCCGGCGATGCGCGCGATCTCCCGCGCAAGGCGTGCGCGTTCCGCATCGAGGTCGATCAGGCCGGCCAGCGGGATCAAGAGCCTGAGGCTGCCCACCATTCCCGCCGCGGCGGGCGGAGGCTCGCTATCGGATGCGAGCCACTCGAGCGATTCGACCTTCGCGAGGAAGCGCAACGACGACTGGAAGCGCGCCATGCGCTCGCGATCGCCCGCATTGCCGTCGGCGAGCAGGAGCGACACCAGGCGCGCCGGTGACACGTTCATCTCGCTGCGGATCCGGCGCAGCTGCGCCACGACGGCCTTGAGCCATTCGACGTCGGCCGCGGCGGTCGCGTAGTCGCCCGCGAATTCCGCGGCGGTGGGGAAGGGCCGGACGCTGATGCTGTCGCCTGCATCGCGATCTGCGCTCAATCCGAGGCGCGGCGCGACCGCGAACCAGATTTCCTCGGTCACGAAGGGCAACAGCGGATGCAGCAGACGTAGCGTCGCTTCAAGCACCGTGAGCAACGTATTGCGCGTACTGGCCGCGGCTCCGGCCGCTTCCGGCGTCGATGACGCGTCGACGGCAGCTGCCATCAGCGCCGGCTTCGCGAGTTCGAGGAACCAGTCGCAGAACTCGTTCCAGGTGAATTCGTACAGCGCCTGTGCCGCGAGGTCGAACCGATACACCGCGAACTGCGTCTCGACTTCCGAACAAGTCTGCGCCAGCCGCGCCAGGATCCATTTCTCCGCATCGCTTTGCGCCGGGACAGTAGAAGACTGAACCCCTCTGCCGTCGGGCGAGGGGTAGGGGTGAGAGGCAGAGCTTGCGAGTGAAGCGACAGCTCGTTCGGAGCCGATGCTCGAACGCTCCTCAGCCCCGTCCCCTCTCCCGTCGGGCGAGGGGTGGAAAGCGGCCCCCCCGCCGTTGGCCTGAGGTGAGCTGGTTTCGGTGTGCATCAGCACGAAACGCGCGGCGTTCCAGAGCTTGTTGCAGAAGTTCTTGTAGCCCTCGCAGCGTGCCAGGTCGAACTTGATGTCGCGGCCGTGGCTGGCGAGGCTGGCGAAGGTGAAACGCAGCGCATCGGCGCCGAAGGCGGGGATGCCGCCCGGGAATTCCTTGCGCGTCGCCTTCTCGATCTTCGCCGCCATGGCAGGCTGCATGAGGCCGCTCGTGCGCTTCGCCACCAGCGATTCGAGGTCGATGCCGTCGATGAGGTCGAGCGGGTCGAGGATGTTGCCTTTCGACTTCGACATTTTCTG
>JBKJSW010000203.1:0-3025 GCA_046595765.1 Ahniellaceae bacterium | reverse complement strand
GTGCGGTTGGAGTGCTCGGCAAGGTAGAAAGGATAGAACTCGCGGAAGTTGGCGAACATATTGGTTTCCCGGCGTTGGATGGTGCCGCGTTCAATGAACCCAGATCCGATCTCGGGTCCCGACGTGCAGCTGATCGCTACGGAAGAATCCAGGTGGCGTCCCAGACCATGCATTCAGGGCCGCATTGCGCGCCGTTGGGATACAACATCCGGTATTCGGGAAGGAACAGATGTTGGGCAACCTTCCGGTTTCCCTGCATGAGGTGAATCGTGAATCGCTCCGGAGCGCCCATAAAGTCGAGGAGCGCTTCGAAATTCCCCGTGCGTTGATATTCGGTAGTAGAGGACGAGGGGCCGTCACGCGTGGTTGTGCTGATCTCGATTTCTCGAACGGTAATGTCCAAGCCCTCCCCACAAGTTGCCCGTGAAACCGATCCCGCTGCAACCGCGGGAATTGGACATTTCAAGACTTTTCCATCGACGTCTATCCACAGCTCGGATTCTGGCAGTCGGCCATCCGATCGTTGGATGCTGACTTGCGCCGACAGGGGGCAGCCCAAAAGTTGGCAAGTAGCAAATTCTTTCTCATCTTGCGCACCAGCGCTCCGCATAAGGAGGCACAGAAGCAGCGCGCTCAGCGCAAGGAGCCGAGAACTCATGGCCCGAGGCCGCCAACGCATGAGTTGAGCAGCCCGCGGGGCGCGCGTCCACTTCCATGGGTTTCGTTAACCTGCCTAAACAGGGACATAGAATTCGAGGCCTATCTGGTCCATCGAGTGGAGTGTCGCGCGGTGCATGCACGCCCGACGGGGGCGCCGCACATTCGAAAATAGTATCCCCTTGCGCCACTCATTGGGGGGTGCGCTCTTCACGCTTGGCCTCGTCCCAGAGCGCGTCCTGGGTGGCGAGTGGCAAGGTCGGCAGTGGCGTGGCGCGCGCGTTGGCGATCGCTTCCATGCGGCGGAAGCGGCGCTCGAACTTGGCGTTGGCGCCGCGCAGGGCGGCACCTGCATCGACGCGCGCGTGGCGCGCGATGTTGAGGCATACGAACAGCAGATCGCCGATTTCGTCGGCGAGCTTTTCGATCGACACGGGTTCACGCGCAAACTCCGCACGCACCTCGTCGATCTCCTCGTGCAGTTTGTCGAATACCGGTTCGATGCCGGGCCAGTCGAACCCGACTTTTGCGGCGCGTGTCTGCAGCTTCGTCGCACGCAACCATTCCGGCAGGCCCGTCGCGACACCTGCGAGCGCACTGGCATCGACGTCGCCGCGAGCCGCGCGCTCCGCGCGCTTGTGCGCCTCCCACGCGGCACTGCGCTCGGCGTCATCGGAGTGCATGACATCACCGAACACGTGCGGATGGCGGCGCTCGAGCTTCGCGGTGATGCCACGCGCCACATCGTCGAAATCGAAGGCGCCACGCTCTTCCGCCATGCACGAATGGAACACGACCTGCAGCAGCAGGTCGCCCAGTTCGTCACGGAGATCAACGAGGTCCCCGCGCGCGATCGCGTCGGCGACTTCGTAGGCTTCCTCGATGGTGTAGGGAGCGATCGTGTCGAACGTCTGCACGCTGTCCCATGGACAACCGCGCTCGCGGTCGCGCAGCCGCGCCATGATCGCGCGCAGTGCCTCGATCGGCGTGTCGGCGTCGCTCACGTGGCGGCGAGCCATTGCGCAGGAGAGCCGGCGCAGGCGACGAACGACGGATTGATAAGCGTGTCGCGCAGGTTGTAGCCGAGCGGCTGTCCATCGAGCGCCACCAGCGCGCCACCGGCGGCTTCCAGTACGCACTGGCCAGCTGCCGTGTCCCACTCCGAAGTGGGACCGAAGCGAGCGTAAAGATCGGCCTCGCCAGCCGCGATCGCCACGAACTTGAGCGACGAACCCAGTCCGGTGACCTCGATGGGGCCCTGGGCATCCAGGAATCGGGAGGTGTCGGCGTCGCGATGCGAACGGCTGCCGAGCACCCGCCACGGCGGCGTCGCGCGCGGGGCCACTCGCAGTTGCCGCGTTTCCGCATGCGCACCGCCCCGGCGCTCCCGCGCAGCGTACCCACGCTGCGCCCACGCGGTGCGCTCCAGCACCGGCGCGTGCACCACGCCCAGCACCGGGCGATGCGCATCGATGAGCGCGATGTTCACGGTGAACTTGCCGTTGCGCTTGACGAATTCCCGCGTGCCGTCGAGCGGGTCGACGAGCCAGAAGACCGACCACTGCCGGCGCACCTCCCAGGGTACGTCTAACGACTCTTCCGAGAGGATGGGGATGCCGGTCGCGATGCGCCCGAGGCCTTCGACAATGATCCGGTGCGCGGCGAGATCCGCTTCGGTCAGGGGCGACGCATCGTCCTTGAAGTCGACCGCGAAATCACCGCGGTAGACCTCGAGGATCGCGCGTCCCGCTTCCTCCGCCAGTTCCACTATCGCGTCGATCAGTCCGGCGCGAGGCGAAAACACCGAAGACCCGGCGTGGACTGGCGCGGGTTCCCGAAACGCCGGTTCGATAGTCTGCGGCGGGATCGACCGCGGAGCGGTCACAGCACGCCATGACGCAGCAATTCGCGCGCCATGAACAATGCGGCCAGCGAACGGCCTTCGGTGCAGTCGTCCCGCTGCACCAGTTCGTGCAATTGGTCGAGCTTCCACGGCACCACTTCGGGCAGCTCGGGCTCATCGCCCGGCAGTCGTTCGGGGAAAAGGTCCTGCGCCAGTACCACGCTGATCTGGTGCGCCATGTAGCTCGGCGCCAACGACAATTTCCCGAGCATCCGCAGGCGTTTTGCCCCGTAACCGGCCTCTTCCTTGAGTTCGCGATTGGCGCCCTCGAGCGCCGTTTCGCCCGGGTCCAGTCGGCCCTTGGGAAGGCCGAGTTCGTAGACGTGCAAACCCGCCGCGTATTCACGGAGCAGCAGCACGGTGTTGTCGTCCAGCATCGGCACCACCAGCACCGCGCCGCGGCCGCTGCCGGGCACGCGCTCGTACGTCCGGCGCACACCGTTGCTGAATTCGAGTTCGAGTTCC
>JBKJSW010000317.1:0-7088 GCA_046595765.1 Ahniellaceae bacterium | reverse complement strand
GGCTACGCGCTCGCGCGGGACGTTTTCGCCGAAGAACACCACGTCGGGTTTCAGCATGCCGCCGCAGTGCGGGCACATCGGTTCACGGAACGAACGGAAGTCGGTGTGCTCGAGGTCGGCATCGCCATCTGGAGCAGTGCTCGCGGTGATCGCAAGCCAGCCGGGATTCTGGTTAGCGAGCATCGATTGCACGCAGGTGCGCGTGAGTCGTGCCTTACAGGCGAGGCACGCCACCTGGTCGATGCGACCGTGCAGATCGATCACGTCCTGGTGCCCTGCGCGCTGGTGCAGTCCGTCGACGTTTTGCGTGACCAGTTTCGACAACTTGCCCCGCGTGCCAAGCTCGACCAGCGCTTCGTGGGCACCATTCGGCCTGGCGCGCTCGACGACGGGCCAGCCCACGAAACTACGCGCCCAGTAGCGGGCGCGCACCGCGCGATCCTGGAGAAACGGCTGATAGTTCACTGGAGCGGAGCGCTTCCACTCTCCGTCGACACCGCGATAGTCAGGAATGCCGGAAAGGGTGCTGACGCCCGCGCCCGTCAGCACGAACACCGCCCGGTGCGCATTGAGCCAGTCACGCAGCGCGTGTGAGAACTCGTTATCGACGGAAAGCCCTGCCATGCGCGGAGTATGAGGGAGCAGTCGCGGTCGGAGACGCCCGCGGATTCTTAAAACAGGGCCTCCGCGCGCACCATATCCGCGCTGCTGCATGGGGGTGTCATCCACGCTCAATCCGTGACGCCTTGCAGGCACGTTGCCGCGGAGAGGGAATCCGGGCGACGATCGATGACCGTTGCCCGGTGCTGCTGCGGATTACATCGCGGGCATGATCACGCTGTCGATTACATGGATCACGCCATTGTCGGCGACGATGTCGGTCTTGGTGACGGTGGCGCCATTGACCATCACGTGCTTGCTGTCGGCCATCACTTCGAACGTGGTGCCTTGCACGGTCTTTACCTTGCCGGGCTTCACATCGGCAGCCATTACGGTTCCGGGTATCACGTGATACGTCAGTACTGCCGTGAGCTTGGCCTTGTCTTTCAGCAGCGCGTCGAGATCGGCTTTCGGAATCTTGGCAAACGCGGCATCCGTCGGCGCAAACACGGTGAACGGACCGGGACCCTTCAACGTGTCCACCAGATCGGCAGCCGTGAGGGCGGCGGCGAGGGTCTTGAACTGTCCGGCCGAGACCGCGGTATCGACGATATCGGCGCCCCACGCCTGTGAGGAGAGCAGCGCAGTTGCGGCAATTGCGAGGAGGGTGTTCTTCATGGGTGTGTCCTGTGATTGATGGGTCGGGGCTGTGCCGAACCGTTGTGGGAAGAGGGAAAGAGCGACCCGACCAGCGGCGCCGAGGGAGGAGGGGACCCGCTTTAGCTGCGCACTGGCCGGGAAGCCACCGCAGTAGGCCTTGGGGCGGGTGAAATGGTAGTGAACAGGGCAAAAACTGTACAAAAACGTTTCGCGGCCGCAGAATCCGCGGGGACGGCGTCCCGTGCGCCAGACTGCCAGCGCGCAGAATGACCTCCACCCCAAGAAACGAGCGAACCATGCCCAGGAAGTCCACCCCGAGCGCTCCCGTACAAGGGCCGAGGCTTCGCATCGGCGCCGTGTCGAGACTCACGCGCATTCCAGTGGATACGCTCCGGGGCTGGGAGCGCCGATACGGCGTGGTTGCGCCCAATCGCGAGCTCTCCGCGGTACGCCTCTACGACCACGACGATGTCGAACGGCTCACTCGCATCAAGCGGCTCGTCGACAACGGACACGCCATCGGATCGGTCGCGAACATGTCGCACTCGGAGTTGGAGCGCCTGCTCGCGCTGCACGACAGTCCAGAGCCCGCAAACCCCCGGGCCGCAACAGACGCGACCAAAATCGTCTGCTACAGCGATTCGGTCCCGACGATGGATGTCGCGAAAGCGGCGACGGCAGGGGTCACGATGCTGGACCAGCACGGCACCTGGTCAGCGTTCGAGACCGCCGTCCTGGAGCGCGCTCCAGAGGCCCTGGTCATCGAGATCGCGGCACTTCTGCCAGAGCGCATCGACGAGGTCTTGAGGCTGTTCTGGCGATCCACCGCGGCGCGCGTCATCGTCTGCTACGGATTTTCGTCCGCCGCCGCGTTGCGTCGCCTCGAGTCGGAAGGCGTGGTCGTGATGCAAACGCCCGTCAGGGACGCGCAGATCCTGCGCGAATTGAGACGACTGGAATCACCAACACCGGTGCACGGGACCACGACTCTCCGTCTCGCCGAGCCACGGCTGCTGGATGACGAGACGCTGGCCCTGATCGCGCGACTTGCAACCAGTGTTGATTGCGAGTGCCCCCACCATCTGGTGGGCATGATCCGCACGTTGAACCAGTTCGAGCTCTACAGCGCGACTTGCGAGCATCGCCATGCCGACGATGCAGCCGTGCACGCCATGTTGCGCGCATCGACTGCGCAGGCACGCGCTCTGCTGGAACGCGCCTTGATTGAAGTGGCGGAACTCGAGGGCCTGCCATTGTCCAACGCCGCCCGTTAGGCGGTGCGGATGCGCGGCCCATCCTAACTGGCGTCGGGATAGTCGGGACGCCGGGCCTGCGCCGAGGTGGCGCGGGATCGCCAGGCGCGCTGTTTGGCGCATGCCGTGGGGCGGATCGAATATCCTCCCCGGCCTTGACTCGTCAACCAGCCGGGAGTGCAGGATGAATTCGACGCATCGTTTCCATCACCGTGGCGGAACGCTGGAGCGGCTGTTGGTCGTGCTGGTCTTGGCGTTCGCGACGCCAGTGATCTCATTCGCGGCGGAACCAGATCTGGCCGCCATCAAGGGCGACGTGGCCAGGCGCCACGACGAATCGATCACGCGGCTCAGGGACTGGATCGCGCTGCCGTCGATCGCGGCCGAGAACCTCAACTCGCGCGAAGGCGCCGAGTACATGGCGAAGCTCGCGCGCGACGCGGGGTTCCAGAAGGTCGAGATCCTCGATACCGACGGCAAGCCGGGGGTGTTCGGGATCCTCGATGCCGGCGCCGAGAAATCCGTCGGCCTCTACTTCATGTACGACGTCAAGCAGTACGACACCGCGGAGTGGGCATCGCCACCGCTGGAGTCGCGCATCGTCGACAAGCCGGGGATCGGCAAGGTCCTCGTAGGCAGGGGTGCGGTCAACCAGAAAGGTCCGCAGTCGGCGTTGCTTGCCGCGCTGCACGCAATTCGTGGATCCGGCCAGAAGATGCCCGTGAACCTGGTGCTCGTGGCTGAAGGAGAGGAAGAGATTGGTTCGCCTCACATCGGGCAGCTGGTCCACCGTCCCGAGGTCGAAGCGGCATTGCGCAAGACGGTCGGCGTGTTCATGCCGGCAGCCTCGCAGGATCTCGATGGCAACGTGTCGATCAACCTCGGCTCGAAGGGCGTGGTGGAACTCGAGCTCGTCGCGAGCGGCGAGAAGTGGGGCCGCGGACCGGGGAAGGACATCCATTCCTCGCTCAAGGCGATGGTCGACAGCCCAGCCTGGCGGCTGGTGAAGGCGCTGGACACGCTCGTCTCGGACGACGGCAACACGATCACCATCGAGGGCTATCCGGTCGCGCCGCCCATCTCTGCCGACGAAAAAGCGATGGTGGCAACGGCGATGAAGGTGCGCAGCGAAGACAGGGCGAAGACGTTGATGAGCGTGCCGCACTGGATCGACGACCTGTCATGGCAGGCGGCGAACGAACGTCTCGTGTCGCAGCCCACCGTCAACATCGAGGGACTGGTGGGTGGCTACACGGGTCCCGGCGGCAAGACCGTGCTGCCGCATCGCGCGGTGGCCAAGATGGACATGCGCCTCGTGCCGGGCATGAAGAAGGACGCTGCGGTCGCGGCGCTCAAGGCGCATCTTGCCAAGCGCGGCTATGGCGATGTCGAGGTCAATGTCAGCGGCGGCTATGACTCGACCAGCACCCCGGCGGATGCGCGCCTGATCCAGGCGCAGGTCGACGTCTTCACCCGCGGTGGAATCACGCCGCTGATGTGGCCGCGCAACGCGGGCTCATACCCCGGATTCGTGTTCACCGGCGCGCCGCTCAACCTCGCGTCGGGACATTTCGGACTCGGCCACGGCAGCGGCGCGCACGCGCCCGACGAGTACTACCTCATTGAGTCCTCCAACCCGGCAGTGATGGGCTACGACGGCGCGGTGATGTCGTTCGTGGAGTACCTGTACGAACTGGCGAAGTAGCAGCGACGGCCACGCTGCATTGGCGCGGTCCTGGCCCGTGCGCGATGGGCTTTGACGCGGCTAGCATTGATCTACCTGCACACGAGGGATTTTGCCATGGCGGACCTGCAGAAGGCGTTGGCGACGCAACTCGCCAACATCGAGCAGAAAACCGGCAAGTCGATTGCCGAGCTGAAATCGCTGGTCGCGTCGAGCGGGTTGGGCAGGCATGGCGAAATCCGCGACATGCTCAAGCGCGACCTCGGGCTCGGCCACGGCGACGCGAATGCTGTCGCGCACGCGGCCCTCGACCCGGATTTCGCGCGGGCGCGGACGTTGCCCGGCGGGAATGAGGGCGCAGCAGAACTCGATCGACTATACGCAGGACCCAAGGCGGGACTGCGTTCCTTGCACGAAGCGGTGATGGGGCAGGTCGCCAAGTTCGGGGAATTCGATATCGCGCCGAAAAAGACGTACCTGAGCCTGCGACGCAAGAAGCAGTTCCTGATGATCGGTCCCGCTACCAACACGCAGCTGGAAATCGGTCTGAACCTCAACGACGCGGTGGGAGATGCACGGCTCGTCGCAGTCAAGCAGCCGGCGATGTGCAGCATGAAGGTTCGTCTGGCGGAGGTTCGGGAAGTGGACGCGCACCTGGTTGGGTGGATGCGGCAGGCATACGAGCAGGCGGGATAGCAGCGAGCCGTTCCGACGTCGTAGCGCTTGATCGATGGTTAACTGCGACGCGGACATTTCACCGCGGGCGCGAATCCGACTCCCTCTCCCGCCTGGCGCTGGTCTCAACTTCAGGATCCTGTACGCGAGCACTGCAAGCGCACTTGTACCTGGAGCTGGAACCGCGGCGCCGTTGCACGTCGATCGAGTTTTCAAATGTCACGATTCCGCGTCATCCACATGACCGCACTCGCCATGCTCGCCTTTGCGGCGAACTCGATCCTGTGCCGCCTCGCGCTCGAGCGCACGTCCATCGATCCCGCGAGCTTTACCGCGATCCGGCTGATTTCCGGTACCGCGATGCTGTGGCTGGTGGTGCGCTTGCGAAGTGGGGCGAATGCAGTCGCGGGCGACTGGCCTTCGGCGTTCGCCCTGTTCGTCTACGCCGCCGGTTTCTCGTTTGCCTACGTCAGCCTGTCCACCGCGACCGGGGCTCTGCTGCTGTTCGGTACCGTGCAGGTCACAATGATGGCGCACGGACTCTGGACCGGCGAGCGCCTGTCGATGCTGCAGGTGTGCGGCTATCTCCTGGCGTTGGGCGGCCTCGTTGGCTTGCTGATGCCGGGCCTGTCCTCGCCGCCGCCGCACAGCGCGGCACTCATGCTGGGCGCCGGCGTGGCGTGGGGCATGTATTCGCTGCGCGGCAAGGGGCATGGCGATCCCACGGCGGTGACAACCGGCAATTTCCTGCGCGCGGTGCCGTTCGCGCTGACGTTGCTGGTGGTACAGGCAATGCGCGGACACGTGTCGCTGGACAATCCCGGAGCCGGATACGCGATCGCTTCAGGGGCGCTGACGTCGGGCATCGGATACGTCATCTGGTACACCGCGTTGCGTTCGCTCAAGGCTACGACCGCGGCGACGGTCCAGCTGAGCGGCCCACTGATCGTCGCGCTGGGCGCCGCCGTCCTGCTCGGCGAACCCGTGACGCTGCGCTGGGCCATCGCGTGCGTCGCGATTCTCGGCGGCATCGCGCTCGTGGTTCTCCGAACGAATGACGGCAACCGCCAGTGAGGAGCGGTGCGCGTGGCGTCGTAGGGTTCGATCCCACACGCGCTGTCCTACACTGCCGGCCGCAGCACCGCGTCCGGAGGAGACCTGCCCATGTCGATTGAAAATGTCCTGTACCGCGCGACCGCGACCGCCACGGGAGGCCGCGACGGCCGCGCAGTTTCGTCCGACGGTGCGCTTGACGCGAAGCTCAGCACGCCGCGCGAACTGGGCGGTGGCGGTGGCGACGGCACCAACCCGGAACAACTGTTTGCTGCCGGCTACTCCGCCTGCTTCCTCGGTGCGCTCAAGTTCGTGGCGGCCCGGGAGAAGATTGCGTTGCCGGCCGTCACGTCGGTCGAGGGCAAGGTCGGCATCGGTCCAATTCCGACCGGTTTCGGCATCGAGGCGGCGCTGACCGTGTCGTTGCCAGGGCTGCCGCGTGACCAGGCTGAAGCATTGGTGCAAATGGCACACGTGGTGTGCCCCTATTCCAATGCCACGCGCGGCAACATCGACGTCAAGGTGAGCGTCGCAGAATAGCCGCTGACGTACGGAGTGTTGCGGTGCCGATGCGCAGGGCCTCACAACCCGCGCCGATCGGCTCATCGAGATCGCAGCATCTTTGCGCCCTTCACGGTCGGTTGACAGCTACAGGCATTAGGCTATGGTTCAGCGAACGTCGCTGGAGCACCGGCGCTGCGAGCGCCAAGTTCAGCGGAGTTCGAGATGACCAAATCGTGGTCAGTATCCATCGTGGCGCTGTGCGTCTTGCTCGCCGCCTGCGCGGCCCCGGTCTCCCGGCAGGTAACGGCCACCGTCGAGAAGGCCGATGAGGCTCCGACTGCCGCTGCGGGCGCGCCCGAACCCATCCGCACTACGGCGAGTGTGGAGCCATCGGGCGAAGCGCAAATCGCAGCCGCGCCGTCAGCTTCCGAAGCCAGCGCTGCAGAGAAAATGACCGCACCGGCTGCGTCTTCAGCCGAGCCGACGGCGGCAATGGCCGAGGCTCCAGCCACGGAGGCAACGAAGCCTGCAGCTGAGCAGGCGCCCTTGGCCGTGGCGTCCACGCCACCCGCGGCGATGGCCGCACCCAGTCCTGCCGACGATGAGCGGGCGGAGGCCGGACCTACCGCTACCTTGCGCGGCGTGCTGAAGCTGGTGGG
>JBKJSW010000189.1:0-3352 GCA_046595765.1 Ahniellaceae bacterium | reverse complement strand
TGGAAACTTCTTCCGACCAGAGCAGCAGCCGTTTCTCGGTCATCGGTGCTGAAGAAAGCGCGAGCAACGAAGCAACCAGCGACGCATGTTGAGGGGATCGCGCAATCAGGTCGTCGGTGGGTTGGCCAGCGTTTATGGAAGCGCAGATGTCGAGTGCGAGACGATGTGTCTGCGCCAGGCGACTGGACCGGGTGTCGGCGACCCGGTCCTTCGCTCGCGGAGGCCGACGACCATCCAGAATGTCGAGGACGGGCATGCCGTTCTCCACGAGGTTCTGCAGCATCGTGGAGCCCTCGCCGATGAAGCGGCTTTTCGGCGCTTCCAGCGAAACGGTTGGAAAGAAATCGGAATGCTCGCGTGCCGCCGTCATCCTCGCGAAAGTGCGCAATACGCGCCCTCCACCCACGCGCCGGACCGCTGCATCGCCCGCGCTCGAAAACCCAACGCGCCTGAGTTCGCTGGCCAGTGCGGAGCCGGGCGGACCGAGGCGCGACCAGTCCTCGAACCGCGTTTCTCCGGTCCTCGCCACCAGCAGCAGGTCGCCGGTATTCGTCACGAACAACTCGGTATCGGGAAACTCGCTGAGCAGGGCTGCGATCATGGTTGCGACCAACTGGTCGCGCAGCTCGTAGACGTGGATCCACTGCACCAGAATCCCGTCGTGCCCGAGATGGCTACGCAGGAATTGATAGAACTCCTTGGTGAAAAGGCTGGCGACGCCATTGACCCATGGATTGGAGGGTTCCGACACGATGACGTCGTACTTGCGGTTGCCGGTGGAAAAGTAGGTTCGCGCATCTTCGAAATGAGGGTGCGAACGCGGATCTTCGTAAGCGCGTGAAACTCGATCGCCAAACCCGCGTGCGCCCTCGTACATCTGGCGTTCGATCTCGATGCTGTCGACGACTTCCGGCAGCGGGCTGCCCAGAACGGTGTGGGTGCTTAGACCCGAGCCCCAGCCGATGATCGCGATGCGCTTCGGATCCGGATGCAGTGCCAGTGGCAGCGCGCCCGCCATGACCATCGTGATTTCGTCTTCCGAAGGCTTTGCCGTCATTCGCGAGGCCAGTCCGGCATCGGGCTTGCCGTTGGTGGCGATGACGCGGAGATCGTTTGTCGTGAACACGGAAACAGTTGCCGTTTTGCCATCCCTGATGAATTCCACCTTGGCTCCGTCTGCGATCCGCGACCGCCCTGTTCGGAACACCCCGGACGCTTGCGCCATTGGATCAGGCGCGCCCCAGGCCAGCGCAATCGCCAGCGCAACGATGCAGCAGAGGCCGGCCGCCACTGCTCGGAAGGGCTGACGCGGAGTGCACCAGAACCACAGCAGCGCCAGGCCCAGCACCGCGTCCAGTGCCGCGGCGCAGATGATGGCGCCATGCACGTTGGCCAGAGGAATCAGCAAATGCACGGTAGCGAACACGCCGACGATGGCTCCGAGCGTGTTGGCCGCGTAGATCCTTCCGATCACCGCTTCCGCACCGCCACGCCGAAGTAGAGCGACCGTGAACAGCGGGAGCGTCATGCCGGCGAAAAACGCTGCCGGGAACATGACGAGCAGGGAAATCGACGCGCTGCCAATGCTGAAAAGCGAGTAGCCGGTGTCGGTACGCGTGAAGGCGCCGAGCATCCAGCTCACCCAGCGGAAGGATTGTGCAAACACCAGCACCGAACACATCGCAGCAATTCCCATCAGGATTTGCGCGACCGCCGCGTAGCGCACCGCGTCGCGGATGCGCACTGCGCGCCCACGTATCCAGAGTCCGCCGCAGGCAAGGCCGAAGATGAAGGCCGCAAGCATCAATTCGAATGCATGGACCGTGGTGCCGAGCGACTGGTTGAGCAGGCGGACCCAACCGATCTCGTACGCGAACGAAGTGGCGCCGGTGATAAAGGCGGCCACGTACAGAACGGGCGCAAGCGCGTCGCGCGGCGATTCACGCATCGCTGCTGCGGCCGACTGCGCTTTTCGGGCTTGATCCGACAGTGACCTGGAGATAATCCACGCGCCGAGCGCCACCAACAGATTGAGCAGGCCCGCGGTCAGCATCGAGCCCGGCATACCGACAGCGGGAAGCAGGACAAAGGTCGTGACCAGCGCGCCCGCTGCCGCGCCGATGCTGTTGGTGAAATACAGCCCGCCGAGCACCTGTCCATCCTGCCCGGTCGCGATCCGCAGATAGGCCGCGCTCATCAGAGGAAACGTCATGCCGAGCAGAATGCTCTGCGGCGCAATCAACAGTGCCGCGCTAACCCACTGGTAAAAATGCGCCAGCGGCACCGACGAGATCGCCGGCAATGCGATCTGCTGGGAAAAGCCGGTGTAGGCGACAAACAGCGGATGGAACACCAGCCCGATCAGGCCGATTGCCGCCTCGACAATCGCATAGACGAGGATGAGACGGGACCACCGGGGGCTGCCACGGCTGGCGAGCCACGCCCCGATCGCCATTCCGCCCATGAAGATCGCGAGCACGAGGGTCTGGGCATAAGCGGCATGGCCCAGCGTCAGTCCCAGGTAGTGGGACCACACCGACTGATAGACGAGCCCCGCGAATCCCGAAAGTACGAAAAGGAAGAGCAGCGCGTAACCTGTCCCTCTCGCGCGATTTGCGGCCACCATGCCGGAATCCCCTGTTGCAGAATCGCCACCATACCCAAGTAGAGGTGCCTCGACCCACTGCCGGACAACGTCAATTTATGACACGGGCCGAGTGGCACCGGGGCGAGGGCAGTGCCGCCTGTTGGCTGTTACTCCTGGCTTGCGCTGGCCGCGTGGTGCCCGTCACACTTCGGGCACGTCCCGGTTGGCACGGCGATTGCGTCTCCTGCTTGCCACTCTCGGGGGGGAGGCACGGACGAAAGACCGCTCCGAAAGGGTAACTGCTAGCTAGCCAATTTCCACGGGAGATTCAAATGAAGAAGTCGCAAGGTTTTACATTGATTGAACTGATGATCGTGGTTGCGATCATCGCCATCCTCGCCGCGATCGCGATTCCTGCTTATCAGGATTACCTGATCCGTTCGCAGGTGTCGGAAGGCGCGAGCCTCGCTGACGGCAGCAAGACCGCCGTTGCGGAGTTCCTGGCTGACACCGGCCGGTTCCCACCGTCCAATGTCTCGGCAGGTCTTGCAACCTCGACCGACATCAAAGGCAGCTACGTCAGCTCTGTCGATGCAACTGGCGGCACCATCCTGGTCACGTACAGCGGTGCAAAGGCCAACGCGGCCATCACCGGCAAGACGCTCGAGTTCTCGCCGATCACCAACGCAGGTTCGGTCCAGTGGAACTGCAATACTGCTGGTACGAACGTCGACGCCAAGTACCTTCCGAACGTCTGCCGCTGAT